>CAYWML010000001.1:0-59158 GCA_964459515.1 uncultured Clostridia bacterium
TATACATGTCTTTTGTTTTTTTGTCCAGTCTTTTTGTACCATTTTCCGCTCCTCGTAATGACAAACAAGGGTAGGAAACACACTTCGTCATTGCAAGGCACGAACGTGCCGCGGCAATCTCCGCCGTTAGGCGGAAACGAGAGCCGATATTCCAAACTCGCGTTCCGCGGCAAGCCACAGGCTTGCCACGAGATTACCACGTCGCTTCGCTCCTCGTAATGACGGGGAGACTAAAAAAAGGCTTACGCATAAACGCCGCAAAGCGGCGTTACAGCGCAAGCGGAGCTTGCTTATTGTGGGTATCAAGCGCGACTACCGTCGCCAAAACGCCGTGCGGCGTTGAAAGTTCGCAAGGGCGTTGCCCCTGCACCTCACAAGGAGCAATGCTCCTTGACCACGGATTACGCAAGCGGAGCTTGCTTGTCAGCGTGCAAAACGCGGCTATTGCCGCCGCGACATCGCCGTGCGGCGTTCGTACTTCTCTTTCGTCGCTTTGCCGCCGCGTAAATGCCGCTCCCGTAAGTTCAAATTCAAGACTTCGCGAACACGCTCGAATAACGCTTCGTCTATATATCGTAAACGCTCCGACACGTCTTTATGTACCGTCGATTTACTGACGTTAAAATGCGCGGAGCACGCGCGTACGGTACAACCCGTCGCAACGATATATTCCGCGCATCGAATGGCTCTTTCTTCAATATATTCCCACAAAACCGACACCTCCGTAGCCGCGCTACGGAAATATACTATGTCGGTTTTGCACGATTTATAACTAATCTTGCTTTTTTACTCGCCCTTTTTATAGGGAAGCGGAATTACGCGCAAAACGGAATCTTCGGCATATCGCGAAAGTTTCTTCGCGCGCGCGCTTTGCATGCTGATGAAAATATCTTCACTGCAAATTTCGGAAACCGCGTGATTTTTTTCTTCGACAGCCAACATATACGGCGTGGTGACGTAAGAAGCGGAAAGCACGTGCGCGCCCTCTTTCATGCCCACGATGAGCGCACCTTTTCTATACCGTTTCGACGCCTCAAGTTGCGAGGAAATCACGCGTTTGAATTTGCCCTCCGTCGTGGCGATGATAATTTCACCCTCGCCGTTGATCTGCGTCATCAAAACAGCTTCGTCGCTTTCGCGCAACATGATACCGCGTACGCCTGCGGCAACTCTACCTTGCGTGGGGATATCGTCTTTTAACGCATTCAGGCAAAGCCCGTCTTTCGTAACGATTATGATCGTGTTTTCTTCAAAAGTATCTTCTTCTACCCCGATCACCTCGTCGCCCTCGACAAGTTTGACCGCTTGGAAGCAATCTTTGCGTTGTTCGTACTCCGCCCAATCGCTCTTCTTAATCATGCCCTTCTTCGTGAAGAACAGCAAGCTTCCGTACGGCATATGCTCCCCGACGGCAAACATAGCAACGATACGCTCGCCCGCTTCGGCGTCTTTGGAAAGCTCCTTTAAGGAAACGCCCTCATCCGAAAGCTTGCATACGAGCGTTTCGTCGGAAATATCCAATTTGTGACAGTTGCCGTAATCGGTAAAGGCAAAAATACGTTTATCCGTGTCCATTTGCAACAGCTTCAAGGCGATAAGTTGCGGTTTGAATTTGCCGTCCAACGGCTTTTCCAATGCTTCGATTTGCTTGCCCGTGAGCACTTTCAAGCGGTCGTCCGCCGTATAGACCAACGTGCAAGGAACGCCCGGTTTCTTTTCCGTCGCGGTGGCAAGCAAGCCGTCCGCCTCTTCGCGCGTGAACACCAAACGCGATTTGCGCGGCGTGGGGTACGCGTTTTTGATTTCCGTAATTTCTTCCTTGACGACCTGCAATTGCAAATCGCCGCTCTTGGAAATAGCCGTCAGCTTTTTAATCAATTTTTTCAGTTCTTTAAGCTCTTGCTCTAACTTAAAGACTTCCAACTTCGTCAAACGAGCCAAACGCAAATCGAGAATTGCCTGCGCCTGCACTTCGGTGATTTCGAAACGCGCCATCAATTTTGCACGCGCGTCCGACGTGCTGTCCGCTTTTTTAATGATAGCAATGACTTCGTCGATGTTTTGCACGGCGATAATCAAGCCTTCCAAAACGTGACAACGTTGCTCCGCCTGCCGCAAATCGAACAAAGTGCGGCGTTTGATGACCGATTGCTGGTATTTGACGTAATGGCGAATAATCTCCATAAGCCCGAGCTGCTGCGGCTTGCCGTCGGCAATAACGACCATGTTAATGCCGAACGTGACCTCCAAATCGGTATACTTATACAAGCATTTTAAAATCGCGTCTACGTCGGCCTCCTTTTTCACGCGCACCAAAGCGCGCATACCCGTTCTGTCCGACTCGTCCGCGACAAAATCCAGCCCTGCGAGTTCTTCTTTCTTCTCTTCGCGAAGATCGACGATCTTGCGCAAAAGCTGCGCTTTATTCACCTGATAAGGCAATTCGGTGATGATGAGATTCGTTTTTCCGTTGTCCGTTTTTTCCGCCGTAATCTTCGCGCGAACGGTGATTTTTCCTCTGCCCGTTTTATACGCCTGTATCAATTCGTTGGCGATGATAACGCCGCCGGTGGGAAAGTCGGGCGAGGGAATGTACTCCATCATTTCTTCCAAAGAAATAGCGGGATTGTCGATGTACGCCACCACGCCGTTGATGACTTCTTCGAGATTATGCGTGGGGATATTCGTCGCCAAACCGACGGCAATACCCGACGCGCCGTTGACGAGCAAATTCGGGAAACGCCCCGGAAGCACGTCCGGCTCTTTCAAGCTGTCGTCGAAGTTTAAGGAAAAGGAAACCGTTTCCTTATCTATATCGCGCAAAAGTTCCAAGGCGAGCGGCTCCATGCGCGCCTCCGTATAACGCATTGCGGCTGCCGGATCGCCGTCTACCGAGCCAAAGTTACCGTGCCCGTTGACGAGCGTTTTCCCCATGTTGAAGCTCTGCGCCATACGCACCATTGCGTCGTATACCGAACTGTCGCCGTGGGGGTGATATTTACCCATGCAATCGCCGACGATACGCGCGCTTTTTTTATGCGGCTTATCGGGCGTTAAACCCATTTCGTTCATCGTATACAAAATACGTCTTTGCACGGGTTTTAAGCCGTCCTCTACACGCGGCAAAGCGCGGTCGAGAATAACGAATTCCGCATACGGAAGCATGGAGGAATGCAATACTTTTTCGAGCGGTTCTACGTAAAGTTGTCCGCTCGGTTCGATTTTTTCGGGTTCTTTTTTACTTCTCGCCATTGCCTGCCTCCTTCTTGTCCGTCTTTTCTATTTTATCCATAAACGAATCGTGCTTGTTGAAGTTGGCGTAACGCGCCAAAAATTCCTTTCTGCCCTCGACTTTGTCGCCCATGAGCGTGGTAATCATGCGCTCCGCTTTCGCCGCATCCTCCACGGTTACCTGTATCAAGTTGCGCGTTGCCGGGTTCATCGTCGTTTCCCAAAGCTGCTCGGCGCTCATTTCGCCAAGCCCTTTATAGCGTTGCAACTGATAGCCTTTACCGATCTTTTCGATTTTCTCGTTCAACTCGTTGTCGTCGTAGGCATACTCTACCTTGTCCCCTTTATACACCTTATAAAGCGGCGGCATACCGATATACACGCAACCTGCGTTGACGAGCGGACGCATATAGCGGAAGAAGAAAGTAAGCAATATGCAACGAATGTGCATACCGTCTTGGTCGGCATCGGAAAGAATGATGACTTTATGATAGTTGATTTTTTCCAACTTAAAATCGGGATCGATGCCTGCGCCGATCGCGCTGATCATCGTACGAATTTCCTCGTTTTCCAAAATTTGGCTGAGTTTTTTCTTTTCGACGTTCAACGGTTTTCCGCGGAGGGGCAAGATCGATTGGTATTGCCGTACGCGCGCTTGTTTTGCCGTACCGCCTGCCGAATCGCCCTCCACGATGAACATTTCGTTCAATTCGGGTTTCTTTCCCGAACAAGCCGCCAACTTGCCGATCAACGTCAAGCCGTCGATGCTGTTCTTAGCACGTGCGTTGTCTTTGGCGGTTTTCGCCGCGATACGCGATTTTGCCGCCCCCTGCGCCTTTTTAATAATCTCCTCCATCGTCTTTTTATAGCCGCGGACGTTTTGCAACGCGTTAAAGCCTTCGATGACGGTAGCCTCTACGGGCGGACGCGCCTCCGTATTGCCGAGCTTGGTCTTCGTTTGTCCTTCAAACTGCACGTTCGCCATTTTGATCGACAATACCGCCGTCATGCCCTCGCGGAAATCTTCGCCTTGGAAATTGGGATCTTTATCTTTCAAAAAACCGTTCGCGCGAGCATATTCGTTTAAGGCGCGCGCCAAGCCCGACTTAAAGCCGATTTCGTGATAGCCGCCCTCGGGGGTGGGAATATTATTGACGAACGAAACTAAGCCCTCCGTACGGTAATCGTCCGTGTGCTGAATGGAAAATTCCACTTGAATGTCGTTTTTCGTCGCTTTATAATAGATCGGTTGCGGATACAGCTTGCGCTTGCCCTCGTTTAAGGATTTCACGTAATCGGAAATACCGCCCTCGTATTTGAATACGGCGCGATACGGCTCGCTTTCGAGCGCAAGTTCGTCCACGTTGTCGAACAGCGATTGTTGCGCGCCGTCCTCTGCCGCAAGCGTTTCCGTCGTTTCGTGGCTGTTTTCCGCCGCTTCTTCCTCGTCCGTTTCTTCGGGCAACAACATACGGCTTCTGCGCGCCTCCGCCATCGTAATCCGTTCGTCTACGATAATAATCTCTATGCCGCGGTTCAAGAATGCGAGCTGATTCAAACGCTCTTCCACGGTGTCTAAATCGAAATTCGTTTCGGAAAATACGCTTGCGTCCGGCTTAAAGCGGATGAGCGTGCCCTTGCGGTTGGTTGAAATGCCCGTATCTACGAGCGGTCCGTCGGGAATGCCCGACTCCACCTTTTTCTTCCGCGCGTTATACTTGGAATGAAAGCTCATTTTATAAACGCGCTTGTTGCGGCATACCTCAACGGTGAGCCATTCCGAAAGCGCGTTCGTGACCGATGCGCCTACCCCGTGCAAACCGCCCGAGTATTCGTAATTGCCTTGCCCGAATTTGCCGCCTGCGTGCAACTTCGTAAAGACGAGCTGAACGCCCGAAACTTTTTCTTTCGGGTGCATGTCCGTAGGAATGCCGCGCCCGTTGTCCTCGACGGACGCGCTTCCGTCCGCGTATAACGTTACTTTGATACGATTTGCATACCCGTTTGCGGCTTCGTCGATCGCATTATCCACGATTTCCCAAAGGATATGATGCAGCCCCTTGACGCCCGTAGACCCGATATACATACCGGGACGCATACGAACGGCGTCCAAGCCTTCCAGCACCTCCAAATTTTTGGCGCTGTACTCGTTGTGTTGTGTCGTTTCTTTTTTTTCTGCCATAGTTTCCTCTATTGTAGCAACTCTACGCTATTTTTTGTAAAAATCCGCCAAAATATGCCATTTTAAGTTCATTATAACATTTTTTTTCGCTTTTTACAAATGTTTTCGCCTATTTTTTTTGCGTTATTGCACAATTCCTTGCAAAATTTTCATAAGTTCGGAATAATTTCTCGCCTCGAAATTCGGCACGATATCGTCGTTTTTCGGCTTTCCTTGCGGATTCCACCATACGGACAAAATATCCGCCTCGTTCGCCGCGCGAATATCCGCGCTTAAACTATCCCCTATCCAAACGGCTTTGCGTTTATCGAAATCGGCGATATGTTCGGCAACGTAGGCGGTATACGCCGCGGCTGGCTTGTCGAAACCGACGCGTTCCGAAATAAAAACGCCGTCCGTCTTTTCCGACAGCCGCAAGCGTCGAAAGCGCGCCTCTTGCACGTACGCCGTTCCGTTGGTGACGATATAAATTCTCCCCAAATCACGAAGCGCGCGCAAAAACGCCTCCGCGCCCTCGATAAACCGCGGATTTTCGGAAAGATACCGCACGTAAAAAACGTTCATCTTTTCGCCGAAGGACGAGGCTATGCCCAACGCCTGCAAAAAGCGCGGAAAGCGTTCCGCCATTAGACGCTCGCGCGAGATTTCTTTCCTTTCCAACATTTCCCAAAGTCCGCCGTTTACACGGCGATAGACGGCGCGATATTCCTCTTTCCAAGCTATGCCGCAAGCGGCAAACGCCGCAGGCAACGCCTCGTCCGATACGCCGTGAAAATCCAAAATCGTGTCGTCTGCGTCCACCAAAAATACGTATTCCATGCTTTATCCCTCTTGCGGCTCTATCACCGCCAATTCGTTTAACGCGCGCGTATACGCGATGTATTTTTCCCCGTCCGACATGCCTTTCGTTACGACGACGACGGAGGTAAACTCTAAACCTTTGCTTTCGTATACCGTCAGCAGATTGATCTTCGAACGGGAAAGTTTGCCTTTCGCCGTCACGTCGTTATAGCTTTTTCGTAGCCATTCGGCTTTTTCGGAAGCGGTGCAAATAATCGCTTTCAAACCCTTTTTTTCTTTGAAAAATCCGCTTACGCCGCGCGGAAACAGGCGCACGACGTTCGGTCCGTCATAGC
Source organism: uncultured Clostridia bacterium (assembly GCA_964459515.1). GTDB lineage: Bacteria > Bacillota > Clostridia > Christensenellales > Borkfalkiaceae > Scatosoma. The sequence goes on from CAYWML010000001.1 coordinate 6,550, forward strand.
CGACGGATTGCATATGCAAATGCAACGTATCCGAAACGAAACGCACGATTTGGTTGGTGTTGCGATAGTTTTGATACAATTCGTATATCGAAAAATCGGGAAAAGCGGACGTCCAATCGCGTATTCCGCGCCAAGGCGTTATGTTTTGCGCCGTATCGCCGAACACGTTGAACGAAGCTTTGGCATTGATTTTCCGCAACAACGCGTATTCGCACGCGGAAATATCCTGTCCTTCGTCCACAAACACGTAACCGTAGGCAGGTGAAAGCTTTTCGCTTATGCCGGCGCAAAGAACGCAAATGGCATAAGCGTCCGAAGGATACAGCCGCGGCGAGGTCATACCGTATTTTTCTTTGTATTTTTTTACCGTTTCGCGATAGAAATAGCGCACGACGTCCGTTTTATCCTCACAACCGCCCAACGCGGAAAAATTCCGTTCGCCGCGGAGATAGCGATAAAATTCGGAAAACGCCGTCGAACCGTCACCGATGATTTCTACTTTTTCCCGAACTTTTACAATCTCTTGCAAAATTTCTTTTCTTCGCGTAATACGGTCGGCGTAAAGATATACTTCCGTACCGCCGATCTTTTGCTTAAAACGCGCCAAATCCGTCATTTCTTTTTCAATATCGACGTATAAAGCGTCGAGAGACGACAAGGCTTCTTCCGTAATCTTGCGAACGGTATGCACGAGAAAATCCGCACTCTTATAAAAGGACATGAGTTGCCGATAGAAATACCCTGCGACTTTGGCGCGCTCGCTTTGCAACGTGCCGCCCATAAAATCTTCCACGTCCAAAATGCAATTCATCAATTCTCGGAACGGCTTCGTGTAGTATAAGCCGCCCTCTTTGCGTTCCTTGATCTCCCCGAGAACGGAACGACGCACGCGCATCGAAGCGTTTTTTATGCCCTCGTAGGCGAGAATTTGCCGTCTGCAATCTTGAAGAATGGCTTGTATAAAATCCTTGCATTCCTCCCCCGTAAACAAGCCGTACAGACTGTCGAAAGCTTTTCTTTGTTTCTTTTCGACGTCCTTGACGAATTGCGGAGAATATAAATAGGAAAGATACGCCTCGTTTTCTTGTTGCGCGCGATCGATTTTTTCGGATATATCGATTTTTTCGTTTTTGAGCACCTGCAAGAAATAATCGAAAACGGTACAAGTTTTTACGCGATCCAACTCCAAAATTTCCGCAAGCTCGTCGATGAAATCGTTGAAAGAATTGCTGGGCGTAAGGATCAATACGTCGCGCGGCTTTATATTCTCGTTGTTATACATGAGATAGCTTAAACGATGAAGCAAGACCATCGTTTTTCCGCTGCCCGCGCAGCCTTGCAAGACGAAACTGCCGCCCTCGGGGCGCGTGATGATTTCATACTGCTTTTCCTGTATCGTTTCGATGATGTCGCGAACGGACTCCTCTTCTTTACGGCTTTTGATTATCTCCCGTAAAAAGGGATCCAATACGTTTTCTTCGTCGCGATCGGCAATCTCTTCGGGAGAAAGATAATCTCGCAGAGAAAGATATTCGTTTTTGAAATCTACTATTTTACCGCTTTTCGTGCGAATGGCGCGGCGTAAAATCGTTTTGTACTCATATTCGTTAAAGGTAAACGACGAACAACTTTTTTGATAATACCGACGAGCGACGGGGGTACGCCAATCGAGAATTTCCAAACGGACGTCTCCGCGCTTACCGATATAATAGCTGTTGTAGCCGTCGATATTATCCACCAAATCCATGCGTGCAAAATACGGTTCGTCGAAAAACGGACGATAGGTTTCCATTTTTGCCTTTTCCGCTTCGATATCCGCAAGGAGATTTTTAATTTCGCGATAGGCGGCGGCTGAACCGCGTTCCTCTCTTTCAAGCCGTTCGATTTCCGCCAAAGCTTCTTTTACGGCGTTTTTATGCACGCGTATACGCGCGATACGCAACATACGCAACACCGCGTCCAAATGTTCGTCCTCGTAACGCTTTTGCGCTTCGTCGTCGAGAAGCGACAAAAACCACGCGCGATCCCCCTCTTTTTTCGGATCGAGCAATGCCGTTAATCGTTCGTACGTAATTTTCTCCGCCATAACACACTCCTGCATACTCTTTTAATAATAGCATATTATTCCGAAAAAAGAAACTGTTTCGAGAAAAAATTCCGCGAAATTTTTTCGACAAATTTTGCGCGCTTCGATTTTTTAGACGAACGAACGGCTTTGCCGCCAGCAAAGCCGTTCCGATTTTTACATTTTGTCGGGAATGCCGATACCCAATAATCCGAAAGCGTTTTTCAACGCTTGCAAAGTCGCCTCCGTAAGCTTCAAGCGGAAATGCTTCGTCTTTTCGTCCTCGGCGGAAAGAATTTTGCAATCGAAATAGAATTTATTGAACTTCTGCGCGACGTCCACCGCAAAACGCGCAATGAGCGACGGTTCGTATTTCTCCGCCGCCGCACGTACCGTTTCGGGGAACACGGAAATCGCTTTTACAAGCTCGATTTCCTGCGGACACAGCGTCGGTATCTCGTACGCGTTCGGCACGCCGCCCTTTTGCAAAACGGAAGCGGCGCGCGCGCACGTATATTGTACGTAAACGCTCGTTTCTCCGTCGAAAGTAAGCACTTTGTCATAGGAAAATACGATATCCTTAATCTTGCTGTTATACAACGCGCCGAAAATGACCGCGCCTACGCCGACCTTTTGCGCGACATCCGCTTTATTCTCCAAATTCGGATTTTTTTCGTCGATGATCGTATACGCCTTTTCGATACACTTGTTGATGACGTCCTCCAAGAATACGACGTTGCCCTTGCGCGTGGACATCGTCCCCTCTTCCAAAGAAACCATGCCGTAAGCGACGTGCACGAGATCTTTCGCCCAAGCTTTGCCCATAAGCTCCAAAACCTTAAAAAATTGCTTGAAATGCAGATTTTGCTGATAGGCGACCACGTACAGACATTTGTAGAAATCGTAAGTGTTTTTACGATATACCGCCGCCGCCATATCGCGCGTCGCGTACAGCGAAGTGCCGTCCGATTTCAAAATGATGCAAGGCGACATGCCGTATTCTTCCAAATCGACAACCTGCGCGCCGCGGCTTTCCACCAACAGCCCCTTTTCGCGAAGCTCGTCCACGATCGGCTGCATTTTATCCGAATAGAAACTCTCGCCGGCGTAGGAATCGAAACGAATATCCAACAATTCGTAAATTTTTTGCACGTCCTTTAAGGTAAGCTCCTTAAACCAACGGAAAAGCGCGAGGCACTCCTCGTCGCCCTGTTCTATCTTCTTGAAATACGCGCGTGCTTCGTCCTCGTATTCGGGGTGCGCTTCCGCTTCGCGGTGAAATTTCACGTACAACTCGTTCAACGCGCGAATGCCGCCCTTTTCGACAATCTCCTTATCCCCCCAACGCTTATAGGCGGAGATTAATTTTCCGAATTGCGTGCCGTAATCGCCCAAATGATTGATGCCGACCGCTTTATAGCCGAGAAAATTAAAAATTCGATACAATGCGCCGCCGAGCACCGTCGTGGAAAGATGCCCGATATGAAAAGGCTTCGCGATGTTGATAGAAGAATAGTCGATACAAATCGTCTTCCCCTCGCCCTCCGACGACGCGCCGTAACGCGCCCCTTCCGAAAGAATTTTATCGAGCACGGAGCGTACGAAGCCGCTTTTGTTTATTTTGAAGTTCAAATAGCCGTTGACGGCGGCAACTTCGCTGACGACTTCGTCCGTCGGGAAAGAATTTTTCAATGCTTCGGCGATGGCGACGGGGCTTTTCCGAAGAAGCTTTGCAAAACGGAAACACGGCAAAGCGTAATCGCCCGTTTCCAAATTGGGCGGCAAAGCAATCCAATCGTACACTTCGTCCGTCGTTACGCCGTCTATGTTGATTTTTTCCGCAATATATCTCTTATAATCCATAAAAATACCTTCTATTTTCCTTTCGTTGCATTTTTTCTTAGAATATAGTAACATATTTTTTCAATTTGGGCAAGTTTAATTTGCCAAAATTTCAATTTTGTATTATAATATAAAGGAAATTTTTCAAAAAAACCTTAAAAAGGACGATAAAACAATATGAAACTCGGTGTTGTCGGACTTCCCAACGTAGGCAAGTCCACCCTCTTCAATGCAATCACGCACGCCGGCGCGGAATGCGCGAATTATCCTTTCTGCACTATCGAACCGAACGTAGGCGTCGTTGCCGTGCCCGACGAACGGCTCGATAAACTCGCCGCACTGTATTCCAGCAAAAAAGTAACTCCTGCCGTTATAGAATTCGTAGATATTGCAGGGCTCGTCAAAGGCGCGTCCAAAGGCGAGGGCTTAGGCAATAAATTCCTTTCGCATATTCGCGAAGTAGACGCCATCGTGCACGTCGTGCGTTGTTTCGAGGACGCAAACATTACGCACGTGGAAAATAAAATCGATCCCGTAAACGATATCGAAACCATCAATTTGGAATTGGTGATGTCGGACATGGAAGCAGTACAAAACCGCATGAACAAAGTAAAAATTCAGGCACGCGGCGGCGCGGATAAAAAAGCCGAAGAAGAATACGCCTTTTTGGAGCGTTTGTACGCGCACCTCGAAAACGAGAAGCCGGCTCGGCTGTTCGAAGCAAGCGAGGAAGAAGAATGCTTTATGAAAAACTGCTTCCTTTTGACGAGCAAACCCGTCATTTACGCGGCAAATATCAAAGAGGAAGATATGGGCAAGGACGAAAACACCCTCCCCTACGTCGTTGCCGTAAAGGAATGGGCAAAAAAGGAAGGTTCGGAAGTGCTGGTCATCTGCGCCAAGACCGAAGAAGAACTTTCGCAAATGGAAGCGGATGACAAAGCCGTATTTATGGAAGAATTCGGGTTGGGCGAAAGCGGACTCGATCGCTTGATTAAAAAATCGTACGCACTGCTCGGCTTAATCTCCTATCTTACCGCAGGCGAAAAAGAAACGCGCGCTTGGACAATCGTAAAAGGCACGAAAGCACCGCAGGCTGCCGGGAAAATTCATACCGATTTTGAAAAAGGATTTATACGCGCCGACGTCGTCAATTGGCAAACGCTGCTTACGCTCGGTTCGATCGCCGCGGCGAAGGCGGAAGGCAAAGTACGTTCCGAAGGCAAAGAATACGTCATGCAAGACGGCGACGTCGTAGAATACTATTTCAACGTTTCCAAAAGCAACAAATAAAACGAAATCGAATAAACGATCGCTCCGCAACGCAAGACATGCACCGTCCGTCGCGGAGCGATTTTTCATCGAATTTATAAAATACCGCGCTCCGTCAATTCTTTTTCCAACAACTCGGCGGCAAGATACACCATATCGCCGCAAGCGCGTTTATGATAATATTGCTCCGTACGCGGTTCGGCTTCGCCGCCGATCTCCGTTTTCACCTGCATGCCGCGCAGCAATTCCGCGCATATAAGGCTGCCCGTTTCCGCGCGAAACTCGCCGCAAAGCTTCTGTACGACGGCATAAACGGCTTTTTTGTTTTCCGACGTATTTTCCGCCTTTCCGCACGCCATACCGAGAACAGCCGCCATGCCGCTGACCGCACCGCATGTCATGCGAAGCCGCCCTACGCCGCCGCCGAACGGCAACATAATCTTGCCAACCGTCCCTTCGTCCATTCCCATAACGTCGGCAAACGCCAACGCCACCGCTTGCGAACACGCATAACCTTGTAAAAAATATTCCTTTGCCCTTTCTGCTCTTGACATTTTCAAATACTCCTGTTATAATATTTCTGACTTATGGAAAAAATCTTTTATGCAAAGACGAACGCATACCCCTCTTCGGAAGCCGCCGTGCGACAGATTTTGCTTTCGCATTTTCGTAAAACCGATTGCGCGATTGCGCATACGAGCAACGGAAAGCCGTTCTTGCAAGACGAAGAAAAGCTCTTTTTCTCCGTTTCGCATACGCGGAAAAGCTTGTTTATCGCATTTGCCGACGAACAAATCGGGCTTGACGCCGAACCGCTATCGCGCCAATCGCGCTACGCGGCGATTTTACAAAAGTTTTCGGAAAACGAACGGGCGGAAATACGAAACTCGCATGATTTTCTACGGCATTGGACGGCAAAAGAAAGCGCGATTAAATACCTCGGCGGAACGCTTATAAAAGATTTGCGCTCGCTCGAATACGTCGGCGGAAGCTTGTTTTACCGCGGCGAGCCTTTTCCCGTCCGATTGACGCAGACGGAATCGCAAGGACACTTTCTTTCCGTATGTTGCGCGCGCGATTTCTCGAACGCGGAACACATTCCCTTTTAAGCATTATAGCATACTTTATCGGGAATTTCAAGAAAAAAATAAAGCTTTTTATAGGAGAACACGAAAAATGATCGGAGCAGTAATCGCCATGCAAAGCGAGGCGGATATTTTATTGAATACTATGGCAACGAGCCGCACGCTTACCGTCAGCGGAAAACGCGTTTATGTCGGCAAAGCTTTCGGAAAAGACGTCGCACTGTGCGTATGCGGCGTGGGCAAAGTAAACGCGGCACTCGGCGCGCAACTGCTCGTCAGCAAATTCGACGCCGACTTATTGTTGAACTTCGGCGTGGCGGGCGGCTTAAACGGCGGAACGGAGCTGTGCGAGGTTTACCAAATTTCCGCGGCTGTGCAATTCGATTTCGACCTTGCGCAACTGAACGGCACGAAAATCGGCACGTTGAACGAATACGAGGAAAACTACCTCGCCGTCAACCTGCTTCCCCTGCATTTTGCGAAAAAACGCTTGGGAACTGCGGATCGATTTAACGATTCTATCGAAGATTATAAACTGCTGACGGAAGAACTGAACGCGGATATCCGCGATATGGAGGGCGGCGCGATCGTACAAGCGGCGTACGCGACGAGCTTGCCCGTATATCTTTTCAAAGCCATCTCCGACGTCGCAGGCAACAACAGCACGACGGAGCAATATTTGGCGAACAAGGATCGCGCGCTTCTCAATTTACAAGCGGCGTTGCCTGAAATTTTCAACGCGCTTTGAGGTGAAATTATGATCGATTTAGGCGATTGGAACGAAATACTTGCGCCGCTGTTTGCCGATGAACGCTACGCGAAAATACGAAAATTCTTGATAGAAGAATATCGAAATCACGTCGTTTATCCCGATATGTACGATTTGTACAACTGCTTTCGGTATACGCAATTTCGCGATTTGAAAGCGGTGCTTCTCGGGCAAGATCCCTACCACAACGAAGGGCAAGCGCACGGGCTTTGCTTTTCCGTGCCGCAAGGCATACAAAAGCCGCCCTCTTTGGAAAACATATTCAAGGAGCTACATACCGACCTCGGCTGCAATCCGCCCCGAAACGGCACGCTGACGAAGTGGGCGCAACAGGGCGTATTGCTTTTGAACACTGCCCTCACCGTACGCGCGCATCAAGCGAATTCCCATGCAAAATGCGGTTGGGCATGGTTTACGGACAACGTTATTCAACTGATTTCCGAAAAAAAGGAACACGTCGTATTCCTGCTGTGGGGAGGCAACGCGCGCAGCAAAAAGCCGCTTATCGATACCTCGAAGCACTGCATTCTCGAAAGCGTGCACCCCTCGCCGCTTTCTGCCTATAACGGCTTTTTCGGATGTAAACACTTCTCCAAAACGAACGAATACCTTGCGGCAAACGGTATTTCGCCCGTCGATTGGGATTTATCGGAATAAAAACGGAAAACGCGCGGCAAATGCCGCGCGCTCTGTTTTTTCGCTGTTTACAATAATTTCGCAAGAATTTTTTTCAAAGCGTATTTGCAATGTTCGTAAGTCAAACCGCCTTGGAAATAAGCGGTATACGGCGGCTTTACGGGCGCGTCTGCCGAAAGTTCTATACTCGCCCCCTCTACGAAACAGCCTGCCGCCATAATCACCTTGCTGTCGTACCCCGGCATATCCCACGGCTCCAACGTAACAAAGCCGTCAATCGGGGAAGCATCCTGCACGGATTGGATAAAAGCGCAAAGCTGCTCTGCCGTGTCAAAACGGATCGCGCGCGTTATATCCGCAGGCACGACGTTAAGCTTCGGGAAATTTTCATAGCCTAAGCACTCCATACACTGCCCGATAAGCAGACTGCCTTTAATCGCCTGATTTACCGTATGCGGCGCAAGGAAAAGCCCTTGATAAAACAAGCGGTAGCCGTAGGCGTACGAACCGACTTCGTTGCCGATGGACGGCGCGGTTAAACGCCGACCGATCAAGTCCACGTATTTTTCCTTTCCGACGATATATCCGCCCGTCGGCGCAAGTCCGCCGCCGGGGTTTTTAATCAGCGAGCCGACCGCCACGTCCGCGCCGACGTCGCACGGCTCTTGCTTTTCCACAAATTCTCCGTAGCAATTATCGACGAATATACAGCCCGTAAAGCCTAAACCGCGAACGAACGAACATATATCCCCGATTTCCGCAACCGAAAAGGCGTCGCGCAATTCGTACCCGCGCGAACGCTGGATATATATCATTTTAAGAGAAGCCCCCAAACGCGACATTTCCGCGCGAATGCGCGCTTTATCGAACTTTCCCTCCGAAGTAAGCTCCGCGCAGGTAAAAGCAATGCCAAAGTCCTTCAACGAGCCGTTTCCGTCCCCGTATATAACGCCGCGAATCGTATCGTAAGGCATTCCCGAAACGGAAAGCACGGCGTCCCCCGTGCGCAACACGCCGAACAAAGCGACGGTCAAAGCGTGCGTACCGCTGAGAAGCGCGGGCGAAACGATGCCTGCCTCTGCCCCGAACGCGTCGGCGAATACTTCGCCTAACACAAATCTTCCCTCGTCGCCGTAACCGTATCCAGTCGTGGGATTAAAATGGCGCAACGCCACCGAACGGCGTTGAAACGCCTTTATCACTTTTTCTTGATTGTATTCGCTTATCTCGTCCGCGAGCGCGAATTGCGCGCATAAACGCGCTTCGCTCACCTTTATCAATTCTTCTGCTTTCATAAAATTCTCTCCATCTGTATTATGTCACACATTTTTTAATAAACGACGCATTCTGTGCCGCATAGTATGTCACGCATAGGTATTATGTGTGACATAACTCAGCTTTTCAAAAGCATTTCGACGTGTGCTGCCGTTGCTTCACTCGGCAAAAGCGTCGTGTGATTTTGCATGCGCTTAAAGAACGTTTTCTGCCGTTTTGCGTAACGGCGCGTATTTTTTTGCACCAAAGCCATCATTTCGGCTTCGCTCGCGCCTACGCGCAACCCTTCGGCAATTTCTTTATAGCCGATTCCTTGCATACATTGTGCCGTTTCGGGAACGCCGCTTTCCAGCAAACGGCGCACCTCCCTTTCTAAACCGTCGGAAAACATTTTTTCGACGCGCGCGTCGATACGCGCGTACAAAGCTTCCCTTGGATAACCGATCGATACGGCACAAAAATCGAAACGAGGCACGGGAAGATCACACTGCAACGACTTTGCTTTTCCCGTCGTATCGTATATTTCCAAAGCGCGTATTACGCGTTTTACGTCGTTATAATGCAATTTTTCCGCACTTTCGGGATCTTTTTCCCGAAGCACCGCATGCAAATATTCTCGTCCGCGTTCTTCCGCCAATTTTTCGTAATAAGCGCGCAGTTGCGCATTTGCGCCAATGTTTCCGAATTGACTTTTATAGAGCAACGATTGAATATAAAAACCCGTTCCGCCACAAACAATCGGCAGTTTTCCGTCCTGCAACAATTTTTCCAGAATCGGCAAAGCCGCCGCTTCGTAATCGCAAACGCTGAAACTTTCCAGCGGCGAAACGACGTCGATCAAATGATGCGGAACACTCTGCCGCTCTTCCGAAGTCGGCTTTGCCGTGCCGATATTCAAACCGCGATAAATCAGCATGGAATCGGCGGAAACGACTTCGCCGCCAAACGCTTTCGCGCAAGCCACGGCAAGTGCCGTCTTCCCCGTTGCCGTCGCGCCGCAAATCACCAAAACTTTTTTCTCGAACGGCGTCATCAAACGATCCTCTTGAACATTTTTTCCAGCTCCGTTCTCGCCATTTTTACGACGACGGGACGTCCGTGCGGACATTTTAAGCCCATATCGCCGTCCATCATGGAAAACAACGCGTCGATTTCGTCTTGCGTAAGGTTCATACCGCCTTTCACCGCCGCTTTGCACGCCGCCGAAGCAAGCTTATCGTGCAACAGCTCCGTGAGTTTTATGGCGCGATAGCCGCTGATATCGCTTAAAATTTCATTGAAGAACGCCGCCAAATCGATATTTTGTAAATCGGCAGGAATACCCGTGACGACAAACGTGCCCGTTTTGGCTTCGCGCATATCAAAGCCCATGGCGCGTATCGAAGCGAGATTTTCGGAAAGGAACTCCCGTTCCTCCGCATTTACGGAAATTTCATACGGAATGAGCATTGGTTGCTGCACGACGTCACGAACGCGCATTTTCTCCCTGAGCCGATCGAAAATCAAGCGTTCGTGCGCGGCGTGCTGGTCGATGATATACACGCAATCGCCGCATTCGTACAAAAGATAGGTATTGAACAGTTTACCGGCGTACATGCACGCCGAAACGTCGATTCGGTTTTGCTTGTTCTTCTTTTCGATCGTCGCCAAGAACTTCTTATTCTCGGCGAAATAATCCATGGGTTGCGATTTAGCGTTCTGTTCCTCCAAGGAAGGATCTTTCAAGCAAAAGCTCATCGGTTCGAAATACAGATCGGGATATTTTTCGAAAAAAGTATCTTCGTCCGCTTTTTTCTTTTTATTCCGCTTTTCCCCGTCGTCTGCATTGCTCTGCAACGATTTTCTACCGCCTTTGCCTTTTTCGAGAGGGAAAAAGCCGCGTGCGTCCGATTCGGGCGAATGAAACTCGGAAAAATCTTCGTGTTCGAGGCGTTTATCGAACTCCCGCAACATTGCCGCTTGCATACGCCACACCTTTTCGTCTATCGGCGGAAGTTCTTCTTCATTCATTTCGGTTTCAAACGGCTTTTCGTGCGGAAGCATAGGTGCGCATTTGTCCATTTCTCGGCGCGCCTCTTCGTAAGAAACGGTCGTAATGCCGAACATAGACTGCGGTTTTGCTTTTTGCTCGTAACGCTCCGCGGCGGAAAGGCTCTCGGATTTCGGTTTCGGCGTCGGAGCGTCCGTCGTTTCCGCTTTGGCGAGCGGACCTTTCACCACGTAATCGAGGGCTTTCGTTTGTCCGTCCAAAACCGCCGCAACTACGGAATAGACCGAACCGTATATAATTTTGTTGTCCGCAAATCGCACGTCCGCTTTATTCGGATGCACGTTGACGTCTACGATTTCCGCAGGCATGTCGATATACAAAACGTAAAACGGGTACTGTCGCTTCATCGCATAACTTGCGTAAGCGTTCGTCATTGCCGCCGCAATCGTTTGATTTTGGATATAACGACCGTTCAAAAATACGCTTTGATAGCTTTTGTTTGCCTTAAAATAGTTTTGATTGCCGATAAAACCGTGCACGCGCACGCCATGCTTATCCGCGTTTATCTGATAGCACTCCGAAAGCGTAGCCGCGCCGTACACAGCCACCATAGCCTCTTCCGCGCCGCCGCCGAAAGACTGCAAAATCTTTTTGCCGTTGGCGTAATACGTAAAAGCGATTTCGGGACGATTAAGGATAAAACGGGAAACAAACGTCGTTATATCCGCTTCTTCCGCTTTATCCGACTTCAAAAAGCCCAAGCGTACGGGCGTATTGTAAAACAGCATTTCCACGCAAACCGTCGTGCCGTCCTCGCCTGCCGTTTCTTCGATTTGCCCGAGTTCGCCGCAATCGGATTGCAAACTGTAACATTTTTCGCCTTTTACCTTAGAAACGATTGTCATGCGCGAAACCGAAGCAATGGAAGCAACGGCTTCGCCGCGGAAACCCAACGTCAACACGCTTTCCAAATCTTCCGCTTTGGAAATTTTGCTGGTCGCATGCGGCAAAAACGCCGACTGCAAATCGTCGCGCGCTATTCCGCAACCGTTGTCGATAACTTGAATCAACTGTTTGCCGCCCTGTTCGATATCGATCTCGATTTCCGTCGCGCCTGCGTCGATGGCGTTTTCGACCAATTCTTTAACGACGGAATACGGTCTGTCCACAACCTCGCCTGCGGCAATCCGATTGTATACCTTAGCAGGCAATATATTGATTTTTGCCATATTAAGCCTCCTCGCAAACCTTATCTTTCAAATCGCCGAGCAACAAAAACGCCTGCATGGGCGACATGGTATTCAAATCGATTTCGGAAATAATTTTTTCCACCTCGGAAAGCGAACGTTCGGCGACGGGTTCTTCCTCGTCTGCCGTTTCGGGCAGAAGCTTCCCTTGGAGAATATCGTTTTTCTCCAACGTTTTCAAAATTGCTTTCGCGCGCGCCGTAACCTCTTTCGGAACGCCTGCAATCGCCGCCACTTCGATACCGAAGCTTCTGTGCGCGCCGCCACGGGCTATTTTACGGAGAAAGACGACTGCGCCGTTCAACTCTTTTACCGTGACTTTATAGTTTTTTACCCCTTCGAGCGTATTTTCCAATTCCGTCAGCTCGTGATAATGCGTGGAAAACAACGTTTTCGCGCGCACGTTTTTTGCCAAAAATTCGATGACCGCCCATGCGATCGACAAGCCGTCGTACGTACTCGTACCGCGTCCGACTTCGTCAAGTACCAAAAGACTGTCTTTCGTGGCGTGCAACAAAATCGTAGCGACCTCCGTCATTTCCACCATAAAGGTGCTTTGATCGAAAATCAAATTATCGCTTGCGCCGACGCGCGTAAAAATTCTGTCCGTCAAGGGTATTTCCGCCGCTTTCGCAGGCACGAACGCGCCGACGTGCGCCATGATGACAATCAACGCCACCTGCCGCATATACGTGCTTTTACCTGCCATATTCGGTCCGGTGATAATCGCGCAACGATTTTCGCCGTTGTCGAGCAAGGTATCGTTAGGGACGAAACGTTCCTTGGAAATCGCCTCCACGACGGGGTGACGACCGTCCGTAATGCGGAGCGGTTCGCCGCTGTCCACGATTTTCGGGCAAGCGTAACGATTTTCTTTTGCCACCGTGGCAAAGGAAAGCAAACAATCGAGCAAGGCAATCGACGAAGCGATTTGCTTCAACGCTTCGATATTTTCCGCGAGCGTACGCATAAGTTGCGCGTATAAGCGCGCTTCCAACTGCACCGCTCTTTCTCCGCTCGTCAAAATTTTCTCTTCGAGCTGTTTTAATTCTTCGGTGATAAACCGTTCCCCCGTGGTCAAAGTTTGCTTCCGAATGTAATTTTCGGGAACTTGCTCCTTAAAGGAATTGGAAACTTCGATGAAATAACCGAAAACGCGATTAAAACCGACTTTCAGCGTTTTTATGCCCGTACGATCCTTTTCGCGCGTTTCCACATCTTTCACGAGCTGTTGCCCGTTGTTGCGCATGGCGCGAAGCTCGTCCAATTCTTGATGAAAACCGTCGCGAATATATCCGCCGTCCTTCATAAGGGCAGGCGCGTTTTCGTCGATTGCGGCGGATAACAGATCGGCAAGTTCCGTCATATCCGTCAAGCCGTCGTGAATATCCCGTAAAGCCGCGGCGGAAAAACCCGTCAATTGGAATTTCAGGGAGGGCAACGCGTGCAGAGAAGCCGCCAGCGAAAGGCAATCGCGCGGCGTAAAATTGCCGTTGGAAATTTTCCCCGAAAGCCGTTCGATATCGCTGACGGAATGTAGCGTTTCCGCTATTCCCGCGCGCACGACAGAGGAAGCGTACAGCTCCGCAACGCCGCATTGCCGATATTCGATCGCCGCCTTTTCCTTTAACGGCGACAAGAGCATACGGCTTAAAAGACGCGCGCCCATGCCCGTTTTCGTCTTATCCAACACCCACAAAAGCGAGCCGTATTTTTTATTTTCCGAATTGCTACGCACCAGTTCCAAATTGCGGATCGCGTTGCCGTCCAACATCATGTACTTTTCTTGACGAACAAGCTTTATCGCCGTAATATTCGCCAAAGAATGTTTTTGCGTTTCACGCAAATAATCGATAAGCGCGCCCGCCGCCGCAATCGCGTTCTCTTTTCCTGCAATACCGTACGCCGCAAGCGTTTTCGCGCCGAGCTGTTCCAACAAACTGCGCTCTGCGTGTTTCACGTTAAACGCCCACGGGGCGTAGCAGGAAAACTGCGGCAAAAGATTATGCCGAAGCTCCTTTATTCCCTTGGAAATACGCAACATTTCGTCGTTGCATATAACCTCCGCGACGGACAGCTTGACGAGCTGTTCCACGACCTCTTCGACGGCTGTATCGCCCGTAAACTCCTGCACGAAAAATTCGCCCGTGGTGATATCCGTCCACGCGACCGCTACGCTTTCCGCCGCGCGGAACAAGCACGCGATATAATTATTACGACTTTCGTCGAGCATGGTTTCTTCCGTAAGCGTGCCTGCCGATACAACGCGTACGACGTCCCGCTCCACCAAACCTTTACTCTCTTTCGGATCGGAAAGCTGATCGCAGATAGCCACTTTTTCACCGCAAGCAACGAGCTTGGCAATGTACGCGTCCGCCGCGTGATAGGGTATGCCGCACATCGGCGCGCGCTGTTCTAATCCGCAATCCCTGCCCGTCAACGTCAATTCTAATAATTTCGATACTTTTACGGCGTCGTCGAAGAACATTTCGTAGAAATCGCCCAAACGATAGAAAAGCACGCAATCTTTATACTTTTCTTTCATGTCGAGATAGTGTCGCATCATATTGGAAAGTGCCATATTTTTACCTACCTTATATCTCTTATCCGTATCGTCCGCGTCAATCGCGAACGGAAAGCACGTCGCCGAACAGGGAAATACCGTTGACGCCCGTGATTTGTAAAGTCACAAATTTACCGATCGCATTGTTTTCGCTACGAAAATATCCCATTCTGCCAAATTCGTCCCTGCCGAGATACAGGGCTTTTTTCTCGTCGTAATCCTCGCAAAGAATTTCCACGGCTTTGCCGAGATACCGCTCCGATTTTTCTCTCGTCTGCGCATTAACGAGCGCGACAAGGCGCATGATACGCTCCTTTTGTACGGCTTCCGAAACGGAATCGGGCATTTCCGCGGCTTTCGTGCCGTTCCGCGGCGAATAGACGAACGTAAACGCCGAAGCAAACCCGACTTCTTTTACGAGCGATTCCGTCTGCAAATAGTCCTCTTCCGTTTCGCCGGGGAAGCCGACGATGATATCCGTCGTCACCTCCGCTTCCGGAATGCGCTCCCGAAGCATCCGTATTTCCGAAAGATATTTTTCCCTCGTATAACGGCGGTTCATCGCCTGCAACACGGAATTTGCGCCCGATTGAACGGGCAAATGCACAAGTCTGCATATTTTTTTATGCTTTTCCATGACGCGCACGACGTCTTCGTTGAAATCTTTCGGGTGGCTCGTCATGAAACGAACGCGAAAATCTCCCTCGACGGAAGCGACCTCGTCCAAAAGTTCCGCAAAAGTTTTCCCCGTCGTTCCGTCCGAACCGTAGGAATTTACGTTTTGCCCGAGCAACGTAATCTCTTTATATCCCTCTTGCACGAGCGAACGAACTTCCGCGACGATATTTTCGGGCTTTCGCGATCGTTCTCTGCCGCGTACATACGGCACGATGCAATAGGAACAGAAATTGTTGCAGCCGTACATGATATTCACCCAAGCGTTCGGATAACTGGTGCGATAGGCATCGGGGAATTCCACGATCTCCCCTTCCTTTTCCCGTATTTCCACGACGCGCTTCTTTTGCGTTTTCTTCAAACGGATCAAGCGTTCAAGCTCCTCTAAATTCAACGCGCCGAAGAGAATATCGATGAACGGGAATTTTTTCTTCAAAACGTCTGCTTTGCCCTTTTCCTGCGTCATGCAACCGCCGACGGCGATAAGTAGCGACGGCTTCTGTTTTTTCAGTTTTTTCAACGCACCGATATTGCCGAAAGCATGGTTTTCCGCATTTTCGCGTATACAGCAGGTGTTAAATACGATTATGTCCGCCGTATCGACCGTATCCGTCGCTTCATATCCCAAACGACGAAGAATACCGGCTATTTTTTCCGACTCGTGCACGTTCATTTGACAACCGTACGTCACGATATGATATTTTTCCCGCATACTTTTCTCTTTTTCGATTTTTTCTTTTTATTATACACCTTTTTTCGGATTTTATCAAGCCTTTTTCAAGCGATTTGCCGAGGAACGCGCTTGCGTTCCAATTCGAAGGCTTCTCCACGAAAATTCCCGTCGGGCGATAACCCGACGGGCTTGATTTTCCTGAAAGGCGAACGCTCGACACGCGCGTTTTACTTCGCGTATTCTACGCCGCGAAACTCGCGAATGACGTTTACCTTGATCTGTCCCGGATATTCCAACTCCGCCTCGATTTTCTTGGCGATGTCTTTTGCCAAGAACAACGCTTGCGCGTCGTCCACCATTTCGGGCTTCACGATAACGCGGACTTCGCGCCCTGCCTGAATGGCATAGCTCTTTTCCACGCCGCGGAAGCTCGAAGAAATCTCTTCCAAGCGTTCCAAACGTTTTACGTAATTCGAGCCCATTTCTCTTCTTGCGCCGGGGCGCGCGCCGGAAATAGCGTCTGCCGCCTGAATTAAAACGGCTTCTATCGTCTTAGGCTCAACGTCGCCGTGGTGCGCCATAATCGCGTTTACGACGCTTGCGTTTTCTTTATATTTTTTCGCCAAATCCGCGCCGATTTGAATATGCGTACCCTCTTGTTCCTGATCCACCGCTTTACCGATGTCGTGCAACAAGCCTGCGCGCTTCGCAAAGTTGACATCCAACCCGAGCTCTGCCGCCATCTGCCCTGCGAGCATGGAAACCTCCACGGAATGCTTGTATACGTTTTGCCCGTAGCTCGTACGGAATTTCAAGCGACCGATGAGTTTGATGAGTTCGGGGTGTAAACCGAAAATACCTGCTTCGAACACCGCCGCTTCGCCGGCTTCTTTGATCTGCTGATCCATTTCGCGCGAAACTTTTTCCACCGTTTCTTCAATGCGTGCAGGGTGAATTCTGCCGTCGTTGATAAGCTTTTCCAAAGACAACCGCGCAATCTCGCGGCGTACGGGATCGAACCCGGACAAGATAACGACTTCGGGCGTATCGTCTACGATCAATTCGATACCCGTTGCGTTTTCCAACGCACGAATATTTCTTCCTTCACGCCCGATAATACGCGCCTTCATATCGTCGTTCGGCAACGGAACGACGGATACCGTGACTTCCGATGCCTGATCCGCCGCGCATTTTTGAATGGCAAGCGCGACGATATTTTTCGCCGTCGCGTCGGCTTCGTCCTTTGCCTGTTGTTCGAGCGCGCGTACCTGTACGGCGACGTCGTGCCGCGTGCTGTCGAGAATTTCTTCCGTAAGCAAGCGTTTGGCTTCCTCTTTCGTAAGCTGTGCCACGCGCTCCAACTCCTGAATCATCAGCTCGTGCTGCGAATTTAATTTCGCCTGCAAAGCTTCCGCTTCTTCTTCCTTTTTCAATAGCTGTGCTTTTTGCTGCTCGACAGCCTCCGTCTTTTTGTCGAGCGAGTCCTCTTTTTGCGTTAAACGCTGCTCCATACGTTGCAGTTCGTTTTTCTTCTCCTTCGTTTCACGCTCAAAGTCGTTTCTCAGTTTCAGCTCCTGTTCCTTTGCTTCCAGCAACGCTTCTTTTAAGGCGCGCTTGCTTTCTTCCTTTCCGTGCGCTTTTATTTTCTCGGCTTCCGCTTCGGCTTCGGATACGATTTTACGCACCCTTGCCTCTGTCGCGCCGAGTTTCTTTTCCGTTGCCGACTTATAGAGGATATACCCGATAAGTCCGCCGACGACCAAAGCAACCGCTCCGACGGCAATCGTAACGATGACGGTCGTTACGCTTGAAAGAAACAGGCTGCCCCAATTCATGATGTGCATTATTGTGCCTCCTGTAAAAATTAAATTGATAAAACTATTATTTCAACGGAATTTTTGAAAAAATCCGACTTATAATTTTTTCTATCAGATACATTTTACAATATTTCGTGCAAAATGTCAATTGTTAGCAGAAAAATTATTGCCGATTATCGCAAAAATTTAGGCTGCGGACGATATTTCGCGTCCACAGCCCTCCGTTTTATTCTTCCGTCGCGTTTTCTTCGATCGTTCCCTTAGAGGCAAGACGGATTTTTTGTTCGATTTCCGTGCGCACTTCGGGGTTTTCTTTCAGATACAAACGCAGTTTTTCGCGACCTTGTGCTACTTTTACGCCGTTATAGCTGAAAAACGAACCGCTTTTCCCGATAATATCGTATTGAACGCCCATATCGATGATGCAGCCTTCCTGCGAAATACCTTCGCCGAATACGATATCGAATTCCGCCTGACGGAAAGGAGGCGCAAGTTTGTTTTTCACGACTTTGGCTTTCGTACGGTTGCCCATCGCGCCATCGGCGTCTTTGAGCGTATCCATTCTGCGAATATCCAAGCGAATGCTGGCGTAGAATTTAAGTGCCTTGCCGCCGGGCGTCGTTTCGGGATTGCCGAACATAACGCCGACTTTTTCACGAAGCTGATTGATAAAAATGACGCAAGTCTTCGATTTATTGACAATCGCCGTCAGTTTTCGCAAAGCCTGCGACATCAAACGCGCCTGCAAACCGACGTGAGAATCCCCCATATCGCCTTCGATTTCCGCCTTCGGCGTCAACGCCGCAACCGAGTCGATGACGATCATATCGACGGCGGAACTGCGCACCAACGCGTCGGTTATATCCAAAGCCTGCTCTCCCGTGTCCGGTTGCGAGACGTAAAGATCGTCCAAATTCACGCCGAGTTTCTTCGCGTAAACGGGATCGAGCGCGTGCTCCGCGTCGATGAACGCCGCAACGCCGCCGGCTTTTTGCGCCTCGGCGATCGCGTGCAACGCAACCGTCGTCTTACCCGAAGATTCCGGACCGTAAATCTCGATGATTCTGCCTCGCGGAAAACCGCCGATACCGAGTGCCAGATCCAACGTCAAGCAACCGCTCGGAATTACTTCGATTTCCGTCTTTCCGGCTTCGTCGCCGAGCCGCATGATAGAGCCTTTGCCGTACTGTTTTTCGATTTGCAACAAGACGGCGTCCAACGCCTTCATTTTTTCCGTGTTCTTATCGTTTGCCATGTATATCTTCTCCTAGATAATATTTTCATATATTTTTAAGCAGCGATACGCCTGATACAAAGCGTAATCTATGCCTTTTTCCGTAATTTCCTTGCGACTACCGCCGAATTGATAGCGATAAACGGATATTTTTTCCGCCGTACCGACGGCAATAAAGCAAAGCCCGACGGGCAACCCCGAACGATCGGACTGCGGACCTGCCAAACCCGTCGTGGCAACGGCAATTTCGCAATCGCCCGTTTGCAACAAACCGCGCGCCATTTCATACGCCGTTTGCTCGGAAACAGCCCCTTTCGTTTTCAGAGTAAACTCCGAAACGCCCAACCGCTTTCTTTTGGAATTTTCGTCGTAGGTATTCAAGCCCTCGAAATACACTTTGCTCGCCCCGACGACCGACGTTATACGCCGCGCAAGTCCGCCGCCCGTGAACGACTCCGCCACGCTGATCTTTTTGCCGCGGAGCGACAGCAACCGCACCAACTGTTCTTCCAAGGGAACGTCCTCGACCGCATACACGCTTTCGCCTAAGCCGTCCGCAAGTATACGCAAGGCGTCGTCCGCCAAAAGTTTCGGCGTATTTTCGTCGCAAATAATTTCAATAACGTCCTCGTCGTAGCGACGAAAATTCCGCACGACGAGTTTTCCGCCCCCTATACGGCGCGCTTCGGAAAGCAATTTCTCCGTATACGCGATGCTTGCGCCCATGCTACGAAGCACAATTTTTTCCGTACGCGACGAAAACTTCCTTTTCAAAAAAGGCAACGCGACGTTTTTTACGTATTCTTTACCCGTCGCCTCGCAATCGGACGCCGCCAGCAAGATTACGCCGTCGGGATCTTCAAAAAGCGTTGCGCCGCAATAACCGCCTTTATCGCTTGCCGCAGGAAAGGCGGAAACAATCGCTTCGAACGCCGCCGCAAGCTGTCGTTCGCGGCAAAGCACGACGAGAAGTTTCGCTTTTTCGCGCAAAGCGCGCAAGTCGGACGTCACGCCGTCTTTTCCGCCGTTCGGCGATACGCGTATTTCGCGAAAGGCGTAACCGTCGCGGTATAATACGTCGAAAATCTCGTTTTCGCCTGCTTCGAAAGGCGTATGCACAAGCTCCCGTAATAATAAGCACGCGCAATCCATTCGTTCGCTCCCTTCCATATATTTATGCGTCTTTCAACACCTGCTTATTCTTCACGACGTAGGAAACGCCCGACCAAACGGTGAGCACCGTAGCCGCGGCGAATAAAACCGCGCCCGTCCAAAGCAACCACGCGACGTTTCCGTATTCCGAAAAGCCGAAACCGAGCAACAAAACGACGACGGAAACGTCCTGAACGGTCGTTTTATATTTGCCGAGTTTTTCCGCCGCCAAAACCAAACCGCGCGAAGCCGCAATCTGCCGAAACGCGCTGATGATAAGCTCCCTTGCCATAATCACGCAAACGCAAATCGCAAAAAGGATATACGCCCAAGAACCGAGCGCGAAAACGATTTCTTCTTGCAACGTAAGCAGCAAAATCATCGCCGTGGAAACGAGCACTTTATCGGCGATGGGATCGAGAAATTTCCCGAGATTAGTGACCAATCCGCGCGAACGCGCGATATGTCCGTCGATAAAATCCGTACATGCCGCCAAAGCAAACACAATCGCCGCAATGCCGTACGCAAACGGCAATATGCCGTTTAAGAAAAACGCCAAAACGAACACGGGAATCATACATATTCTCGTCAAAGTTATTTTATTAGGCAAATTCATAATTCTTCTCCTTCATAATCTGCGGTGCACCCGTATAAATCGTAGCTATCCGCGCGTTCGATCCGCACGGGGTAATACATGCCCTGCGTTGCTTCTGCCGCATGAAAATACACCTTTCCGTCGATATCGGGTGCGCTGAAATACGCACGCCCGACAAAACAGCCTTTTTCGTAGTCGATCCCGTCGCAAAGCACCGTAAGCGTTTTTCCCACGAAGCCATGCAATATTTCCGCGGAAACTGCCGCCTGCGCCTCGTACAACGCACGCACGCGCCGTTTTTTGGTGGCGTGGTGAACCTGCGGTTGCAGACGATACGCCCCCGTGTCCGGCTCTCGCGAGTAGGCGAAAAAGCCGCAATTGAACAGCTTCGCTTCCCGAACGAAGGAAAGCATGGCGGCAAACTCCGCCTCGGTTTCCGTAGGAAATCCGCTGATAAACGTCGAACGAACGGCTATTTCGGGAATACGTTCCCGAAGGCGTTTGAAAAGCCGCAAATAGCTCTCCCTCGTCCCCTTGCGGTTCATGAGTTTCAACACGCGATCTTCCGAATGCTGCAAGGGAATATCGATATATTTCAAAATCTTATCGTTAGCGGCGATTTCCTCAATCAATTCCTCCCCGATAACGTCGGGATAACAATACAGCAAACGAATTTTTTGAATATTATCGAGCGCGGACAGCTTCCGCAATAGCTCGACAAGGCGATTTTCGCCGTACAGATCTTCGCCGTAGCGCGTCGTATCCTGCGCGACGAGAATAAGCTCCGCCACGTCGCCCAAAGCTTCGGCTTCCGCCACGAGCTTTTCCATGGGATACGAACGGTATTTTCCGCGAATTTTCGGGATAAGGCAATACGTGCAATGATTGAAACAGCCGTCGGCGATTTTCAAATACGCATAATGCTCGTCCGTGGTGAGCACGCGTTCCCGAATATATCCGTCCGCGCCTTTTCCGACGTAATTCACTCGCTCGTCCTCGGCGTAGGAACGCTCTAATGCTTCAAACAGCTTTTCGTAATCGTTTATTCCCAAAAAGACGTCGGCTTCTTTTAGCGGCGCGAAAAGTTCGCCGATGAATTTCTGCGGCAAACACCCCGTCACCACGAGTTTTTCCAACGCGCCCTTTTTATGCTCCGCGCACTCCAATATCGTTGCGATCGCTTCCTCGCGCGCGCTTTGCAAAAAGGCGCAAGTATTGACGACGACGATTTGCGCCTGCGCTATGTCGTTCGTCATACGATAGCCGCGCGCTTGTATCAATCCTATCATCTTTTCGGAATCCACGCGGTTTTTATCGCAACCGAGCGAAATGACGCCGAATAATTTTTTCCTTAGCATAAGCTCCTTCTTTGCGCCGAACGGCGCGCGTTTTTACAGCGGTCCGTACTTGCTTTCAAATTCTTCTTTCGTAATCAATACTTTTCTCGCCTTTGCGCCGTCAAACGCCGAAATGTAGCCCATATCCTCCATCCATTCGATAATCTTCCCTGCGCGGTTATACCCTGCCGAACATTTACGCTGTATCATGGAGATAGACGCGCTGCCGATCGACATAACGTGGCGGAGCGCTTCGATATACATGGGATCGATTTCCGATTTGTCCGCGCCTGCGCCGAAATCGTCGCCGCCGCTTGCGCGCGTATTGTTGATGTACGCCGTCGCTTCCTCGTCGTAATAGGCTTCGTTGTTGGCTTTTATGAAATTGACGACTTTTTGCGATTCCTCCGGGCTGATAAACGCGCTTTGGACGCGTACGGGCGTATTGACGCCCGACATGGTGTACAGGAAATCCCCTTTGCCGAGCAATTTCTGCGCGCCCGATTGATCGAGTATAACGCGAGAATCGACGTCGGTCGCCACGTAAAAGGCAATTCTCGTCGGCAGGTTGCTCTTAATAACGCCCGTAATAACGTCTGTGGAAGGACGTTGCGTAGCCACGATTAAGTGAATACCTGCGGCGCGCGCTTTTTGCGTAAGGTTTTGGATTCTATCCTCCATTTCCTTCTTTGCCGCAAGCATTAAATCGGCAAGTTCGTCGATGATGATGACAATCTTCGGAAGTCGTTTCGATTTCTCCAACTGCATATTGTATTGATCGAGATTGACGACGTACGTGCCTGCGCGCGACATCTGTTCGAACAAGCCATAGCGACGGTTCATCTCGCCAATCGCCCAATTCAAACTTTGCACCGCTTTATTGACGTCGGTTATAATCTCGTTAATCATCAAGTGCGGCAAATTGTTATACAGCACGAACTCCGTTTTCTTCGGATCGATGAGGATCAAACGCAATTCTTCGGGGGAATATTTGTAAATCATGCTGATGATGAGCGAACCCAAGAACACGCTCTTACCCGAACCGGAAGAACCTGCCACCAACATATGAATCATTTTGGAAATATCTCCGTAGACCTTGCGATTGGCTACATTTTTGCCCATCGCGAACATCAAAGAGGAAGATTTCGCATTGACGAACGTATCGCCCGAAAGCATACAACCGAGCTTTACGAACTGCCGTTCTTTATTCGGCACTTCGATACTCACCACGCCGTCTTCGTAGTTGGGATAAATATTCACGCCGCTGGAATGCAAGTTGATGGCGATCGATTGATCGAGCGCGACGACTTTTCGCGGCGATATACTGCGCGGAAGAGTTACGTTGTACCGCGTGACCGTCGGACCGAACGTGACCGAAGCGATAGACGCACCCGTCACTTTGAAATCCTCCAACGTCGCGATGATCGTTTGTTTCGTTTCCTCCACTTCCTCTTCGTTCGAAGTGGGATTGATATCCCGACAATCGAAATCGTCCAAGGGAATACGCACGTACGGCCGAATAATCCGCGGCTTCGGCGGCGCAGGCGGAGGCGGCGGTTCTACCGCGCGACTTTCTTCCGCTATTCCGCGATCGCGCGTGCGAGAAGCCGAAAAATCCGTATTTTCCGTTTCGTCGAAAACACGCCGAGAAGAACGATCTCTGCCGTTTTCGGGAATAAAATCTCCGTCTTGAGAAAGCCGCGTCGGCGGTTCTTCCTCGTCCGTTTCGTCGAAAAGGTGTAACCCGTCTCTGCCGCGCGTTTCCGCGCGTCCCCTATCTACGTTTTCGTTGCCGAAACCGAACGACGGCGTGCGTTCTACGGGCGGTTCGATAAAATCGCGACCGCGTTCTTCCGTTTCCCTTCCTCCGAACGAAGACGTTTCCGAAGAAGGATTTTGCGGCTCACCGCCGAAAAGGTTCGGATTGGACGGCGAAAACAAATCCATATAATCGTGTCTTCTATACCCCTCGTCCGATTTTTCCGTCGGCGAAAGCGTTTCGCTATCCGCTTTCGGCGAAAATTCTTCCGCGCGCGAAAGCGTTTCGCGGTTTCTCTCGAAAAGCTCGTCGTTCCGTTCACTTTCTGCTAAGTAAGACGGCTTTTCGACGAAAGAAGGCTCGATCGGTTCGCTTTCCCAAGGACGTAACGGCGTAATCGTTTCCTCTTCTTCCGTTGCCGCGCCAAAACCGTAACCGTCGTCGTTTTTCGGTTCGTTCCGTTCCTCGTTTGCGCGTTCTTCCACGACCTTAAACGGGTTTTCCTCCGTCTGCGCCGCATTCACCGCATTTTGATAGGCGTCGGTGTACGACGGCGTATATTCGCGATATATCGGCGGTTCTTCCTGCCGAAGCTTATTTACGTTGGCGTTCGGATCGAAGATCAAATTCATGCGGTAGTTCTCGTCGGGTGTACCGCCGAAGAGCAAACTGCGGCTGTCCGTCGGCGTAGGCGTTTGCGTTTCCGCGACGTTTCCGTCGAAATTCGCAAACGGAGAAAAGCCGCTTCCGACCTTTCCCTGCGACACTGCCGCTTCTTCTTGCAAAGATACGCGCGGCGTTTGCGGAACGGACGGCATACCGTAGCCGTCGGCATATCCGTACGCGTTGACAGGCGCGCTTTGCGTCTGCGCGAGGGGCGTAACGCTCTGCTTAGGCGTTTGCTCCGCCGTTTTCGCGGAGAACGCTTGCCGCGGTTTCGTTTCCTTTTTATGCCGCGTACGACCGCCCGTCAAAGCGAGATAGCCTAAGTACCCCGTAAAAAGCACGCCTGCGGAAAACACCACGATCGCGCCGAGAGAGGACATCACCGCCGAAACCCCGTATGCGAGTATTCCGCCGAGCCAACCGCAAGCCGTTGCGGCAGGGAAAGCTTCCCCTGCGAAAAAGCAACGCAGGAGATAACCGTCGCGCGCCCACGAATACGTTTGCGCCGTATGCGCAATCAACGCCGCAAGATAAAAGCATACGCCGCAACATACGGCAAAACGTCTGTTTTTCACAAAGCGTTTCCCGATCAACCCCGTTAAGGAAAGATACAACGCACCGACCGCGCAGGGGTATGCCGTATACCCGAATACGCCCAGCAAAAAGCCGTGTATCCACAAACCGAAATCGCCGAACACCAGCGACCGTGTGCAAAGTATCAGCAAGGCGAGAAAAGAAAATATAGCGCAAACGGCGCAAAAACTCTCTTTCGTCACAAGCAGGGATTCTTTTTTATTTTCGTTCTTTTTTTCGTTCTTTTCGTTCAAAGCTACTCCCTCCCCGATTATACTGCACTATTATAACATTTTTTTTTACTTTTATCAATAGTTTATACGAAAAAAATCGAGGAAAAAGGCGAGATTTTTCACTTCGACCTTTTTTCCTCGAAAAAAATTCGTTTTTTTACAGTGTTTCGCGCAAAAGATACTGCGCGACGTAATAAATATCGCCTGCCCCCAAGAACAAAACGACATCCCCCTCTTGCACGGTCTTTTGCAACCAAGTCCGCAAAGCGTATACGTTTTCCGTGTACAAACAATTGCCGACGGCGCGCGCCAAAGCCGCCGCACTCCCCTCCGCGTCGTATTTTTCCCGTGCGGCGTACGTCTTGTAAATCATAAGATTGCCGACGGGGCGAAGGACGTCAACGAACTCGTCGAGCAAAAGCTTCGTCCGCGAATACGTATGCGGCTGAAAAACGACGTAAAGCTTCCCTTTGCAAATTCCCGTCGCCGTGGCGACCGTCGCGCTTATCTCTTTCGGGTGGTGCGCGTAATCGCAAATCACGCTTGCGCCGCAATATGCGCCGATACGTTCGAAACGCCTTTTCACCGCCGTAAACGATTCAACGCCGCGTATCGTTTCGCGTAGGGAAAAACCGAACGATCGCATGGCGGCGATTGCCGCCAAAGCGTTGTATACATTGCATTTCCCGACGGCATTCAGGCGCACCCTGCCCGACGTTTTCCCGTATTCCTCCAAGACGAAGGAATAGCGTTCCCCTACGGCGCGTAAATTCGTCGCGCGATAATCCGACAGCGGATTGTCTATCCCGAAGCCGACGTAATCGCCGAGGCGAAGCGCGCGCTCGTCGTCGGCGCAAACGAATACGCGCGAAGCCGCGTCGCAATACGAGCGAAAACACCGCTCCATATCCGTTTCGTCCTCGTAACATTCCAAATGATCTCTGTCGATATTCAAAACGATTGCCGCTTCGGGACGCAACAACAGAAAATTTTTCTTGTATTCGCAGGCTTCGGTGACGAAAAAATCTTCGCCGCAGGTATAGAAATTGCCGAATACGGAATCGAAGCCGCCTATATGCGCCGTAAACGTCGCTTTCGCGCTTCGTAAAATATGCGCGCAAAGGGCGGTGCAGGTAGTTTTCCCGTGGCTGCCGGCAACGGCGAGCGTATGCGGAAAACAAGCGGCTATTTTTCCGAGAAGCTCCGCGCGCGACCAAACGACTTTTCCGCTGTTTTTCGCGGCGAGAAGTTCCGCGTGCGTTTCGGGAATAGCGTCCGTATACACGACCAAATCCGCCTGCCGCAACGCCTCGCGCTCCCCGTCCGCGCCGTAATACACGCGCACGCCGTGATAAGCCAGCGTTTCCGTTTCCTCGCTTTTCGCGCCGTCACTGCCCGATACGGCACAACCGCAAACGGAAGCAAGCTTCGCAAGCGCACTCATGCTGACGCCGCCCACGCCGATAAAATATATGCGCTTAAACGCTTTCAAAGCCTCTAAATACATACGCTATATGTATGCAAAATCGGCAACGTTTATACCTGTTTTCAAAAAAAGAGCACTGCGCGCGGCAATGCTCTGACATTTTATTTATCCTCGGAATTTTTTCGCATGAAGAAATCCACGAACCGCGGACGATGCTTGCGATCCACCGTTTCTTCCGCGCTCGCATCGGGAATGGGATCGTTCGGCTCGAACGGGGCGGCAGGCTGTTGCGGATATTGCGCGTTCGACATTTCTCCGCCGTACTGCGGACGATAAGCAATAGGCTGAACGGGTTGCGGCTGCGCGAAATTACCTGCGGCAAAGCCGTTGTTTTGCGTGCCGAAATTGTTCGGCGTAGCGAACGGCTGTTCGACGGGCGCGCCGTTGCGATTATTGTACGCCGAATCGATTTTCTTCGCCAAAACGGAAGCTTGACGGAAGGCGTTGTTCTGCATATCCGCGCCGACGGAATTTTGGTTGGAATTAAAGCCCGTCGCGATAATGACGATCTCCACCTCGTCCGACATGCCCTCGTCGATACACGCGCCGAAAATGACATTTGCGGAATAATCGATCACGCCGCGCACCAAATCCGCCGCCGTGATCACTTCGTCCAAAGACAGGCTCTTGCCGCCGATTACGTTGAGAATTACCGAGCTTGCGCCCTCGATTGTCGTATTCAATAAAGGACTGCAAACCGCGCAACGAACGGCGTCGTAAATGCGCTTTTCGCCCTTGGCTACGCCGATTCCCATATGCGCGAGTCCGCGCCCTTTCAACGTCGTTTTCACGTCGGCGAAATCCAAATTGATAAGCGCGGGCTTGACGATGAGATCGGCTATGCCGCGAATACCCTGCCGAAGCACTTCGTCCGCGACCTTCAATGCCTCCGCAAAAGAAGTATCTTTCGGCACGACTTGCCGAATTTTATCGTTGGGAATGGTGATAATCGCGTCTACGTTTTTCCGAAGCTCTTCCACGCCGCCGAGCGCGTTATCCATTCTGCGTTTCGCTTCGAAAGCGAACGGCAACGTGACGACCGCCACGGTCAAGATTTTCATCTCTTTTGCAATCTTCGCAATGACGGGCGCAGCACCCGTTCCCGTTCCGCCGCCCATACCTGCCGTAACGAACAACAAGTCGGTATTTTTAAGCGCGGCTTGAATGGCGTCTTTATTCTCCTCCGCCGCTTGTTTTCCGATGGAGGGCTCTGCCCCTGCGCCCAAACCTTTCGTCAACTCGACGCCGATTTGGATACGGTTACGCGCGAGCGAGCGCGCCAAAGCTTGATTATCGGTGTTCACGACGATATATTCCGCACTTTTCAACCCCGATTCTATCAAACGATTGACCGCGTTGTTTCCTGCGCCGCCTACGCCGATCACTTTG
Source organism: uncultured Clostridia bacterium (assembly GCA_964459515.1). GTDB lineage: Bacteria > Bacillota > Clostridia > Christensenellales > Borkfalkiaceae > Scatosoma. The sequence continues at coordinate 34,883 of CAYWML010000001.1, forward strand.
ATTTTCGCGACGCCCGATAAATTATTCGCGGATTCGCTTGCGGCTACGCCTGCGTTCTGCGCGGAATAGCCGTACTCTCCGTAGCCCGTTCTCTCTTCATAATTGTCCGTCATTTCTTTTTTCCTCCGAAGTTATTCAAAATCCGACGAAACCAACTTTGCTTTTCGCAATCGCCTATCGCCGTATGCAAAAGCGCGATCCGCGAAGAACAATTGGGTTTATCGTAATACGGCAAATCGGGATAAACGATTTCCGTTAAACGATTCAAACGATGCGAAATATGTTCCGCCGCGCCCTTTACCGCCATAACGCCTTCACCCGTAACGCTGACGGCGTTTCCTTGCGATATCGGCGTTTTGTCTTGATAATGCCGCATAAAAAAGTTTTCCACTTTTTCGCACAGCTCGTCCAAGCCGCATTTGATTACGTCGTTGATCTGTTGCACGAAAAAGCCGCCTTCCCCTTGCGTGCCGTTCCATTTCAAATTTTGCGGCACGCTTCCGCCCGAAATGTTCGCCGAAGCAAGTATCGCTTCCGCCACGGAAAGCTCCACGCCCAAATTTTCTATCAAAGCGACGAGAATACTGCCCACGCCGCAATCGAACGTTTCTTCGTGCACGATACCGTTGCCGTAAACGACGGAAACGGAGCTTGTCAAAAAGCCTACGTCCAATAAAAACGCATACCCCTCGCGTTTGCGCTCCGACAAAAGATAACTCGCCTGCGCCAACGTAGACGGAATAAAATGCACGTTCGCAAATCCCATTTCCGAAAGCAAGCCGCACACCGACGCGTAAAAATCCTCGGACACGAAATAGTAGCAAAGCGCGCCTTTCAACATCGTCGTCGGAACGCCGTACAAGTCCTTTGCCGAAAAATACTTTCGATTGTCGCCGAGCGAAAAATACATCGCCGAACGGCGTATGCACACCCCTTGCCCGAGCAAATCGTTCATGCCGCTCTCGAACAAGGCGTCCACGTCCTGCGCCATGACCTTCCGTTTAGAGAAGAACGACTGCGTATGCCCTTTCGTGCGAAGGGTGACGAAAGCCGACGGAACGCCGACGTAAATTTCCCCTATCGTACCCTCGTAATTTTGCACGACGGCGGTAATCGAAGCAATAACCGCGCGACGAAAAGAAGCCTCGTCCAAAAATCCGTCGAGAAAACAGCCCTCGTATTTTTCGCTGTGCATACCGCTGAAAACGAACGTGCCGTTGACGCCTTTCGCTCCGAGCAAAAAGGAGATTTCGTTCGATCGAATATCCAAAATCGCTACGCTTTCGTGCCTCATACTTTCATCGCTCCGTATCGCCGCCCGAAAAAAAGCGGCAAGGGTTTTTAAGCCGAACTCCGCCGCAACGCGCGACGTTTTCTTACATTATACACTATTCGTCGCGAAATGTCAATAAGTCAATCGAAAAAAAACACGCTTTTCACGTGTTTTTTCCTGCTTTTATTCCTGAAAACCGTCCTTTTCGGAATATTCGACGATTTCTTCCCCTCCGTTCTCGAAAACCATAATCCTTCCGCAAAGCTTTTCCGCATCCGTCAAGGACAGGTATTTATCTATCGCCGAACGCGCTTTTTCCTGCGTATCCGTCGCGGAATCGCCGATATATATTTTCACGCCCTCGCGCATGGCAATACAGAAAATCGTTTCCGGATCGCGATTATACACCGAAACCCACGCGACGTTGCGGCGTATTCCGCCCAAGTTTTCGGAAAAAGCCGCGCACAGCGAAAGCATAGGTTGCAAACATTCGTCCCCCGAAAGCTTTTCGCCCTTTTTTCCCGAAACAGAAAGACCTTTCAAAATTATGTTTTCCGCCCCGTTCAACGCATTGGTATGCGTACCGCGCACGCCGAGCAACGTGCCGTCCGAACCGAGGATATAGTAGTTGCCGTCGGCATTTTCCACCGCGTACACCTCTTCGTCCTCTTGCACGGAAACGATCAAGCGATCGGGGTACGATTTCTTAAAAGCGGTAATTCGGAAATAAGGGAACTCTTTTACGACCTCTTGCGCCTTAGCTTCGTCCGCGAAAACGATGCCATCCTTTCGATAAACCGCCTCCAAGCGTTGCCGAAAAGCTTCCGCCTCCGCGCGCGCGCCCTCGGAAACGATCGTCGCCTGCACGGTGACTGTATCCACGCGATATATCGTAGCAAAGCCGAGCACCGCCGCCGACAAAAAAAGCAGCGACGATAAAACGATTGTCCAAATTCTCTTTCGCATAATCCTTCCTCTTTCGTTTATGTATGCACGCGACGTATCTTCGCGCCGAGCCGACGAAGCTTTCCCTCGAAATCGGCGTATCCGCGATCGACGTGGGATAGATCGAGTATTTCGCTCCGCCCCTCCGCGCGTAAAGCCGCGACGACCAACGCCGCGCCGCCGCGCAAATCGTTCGCCGTAACGCACGCGCCGTGCGTAGTCGAAACGCCGCGCACCAACGCCGTTCTGCCGCGTATGGTTATATCCGCGCCCATGCGCTTTAACTCCGCCGCGTAGCGATAGCGCGTTTCAAACAGATTTTCCACGATCAACGTCGAACCGCGCGCCGTACAGCACAGCGCGGCGTATTGCGCCTGCAAATCGGTGGGGAAGCCGGGGAACGGCATCGTTTCCACCAAATCCACCGCGCGCAAGTCTCCGTCGCTCCATAAGCTTATTTTATCATTTTTCGCATGTATTTTGCAACCGTTTTCACGTAGTTTATGCAAAAGTGCGGCAATATTTTCGGGCGGAACGCCGCAAAGCTCCACTTCGCCGCCGCAAGTTGCCGCCGCGATGAGAAACGTGCCTGCCTCTATCCTGTCGCCGATCGGCGTATAATCCGTGCCGTGCAAACGGGGGACGCCTTGCACGACGACCGTTCCGCCGCCCGCACCGCGCACCTTTCCGCCCATGGAATTGAGAAAATCTTGCAAATCCACGATTTCCGGCTCTTTCGCCGCGTTGCGAATGACGGTCACGCCCTCCGCACCGACGGCGGCAAGAATAATATTTTCCGTTGCGCCTACGCTCGGAAAATCCAACAAAATTTCCGCGCCGCGCAAACGCTCCGCAGTGCAATGTATGTATCCGTCCAATTCTTCTATCCGAACGCCCAACCGCTTCAAGCCCGATAAGTGCAAATCGATCGGACGCAACCCGATGTCACACCCCCCGGGATAGGATATCTTAGCTTTTCTAAAACGCGTAAGCACAGAGCCGAGCATAAAAACAGAAGAACGCAGCTCCTTCGTCAACCGTGCAGGTATCTCGTGCGAAGCCGCGTTCGAGGAATCGATAAGGACGCAATCTCGTTGTCGCTTTACCGTACAACCGACCTCGGAAAGTATCAACAACATATTTTCCACGTCGCGTATCGACGGAATTCCGCGCAACTTCACCGGCTCATCCGTCAAAACCGCAGCCGCCAACAACGGCAAAACGGCGTTTTTCGCGCCCTGCACCCGTACGCTGCCGCAAAGCCGTTCGCCTCCTTCTATTATATATTTATCCATACGCAAAAGCTCCTTTGCTTTATCGTATGTATTTTTCACCGTTTTTTGTGCGCCGCCGCGAAGTTATCGGCTTGCCGCGCGCCGATACGGAATATAAAACGCCCATGGAAGCCATCGTAATGATCAGCGACGTGTTTCCCGCGCTGATCAGCGGCAACGGCAATCCCGTAGGCGGTATGCTGCCGCTGACGACCAAAGCGTTTAACGCCGTTTGTATGCCGTACACGAGCGTTATGCCGACGGCAAGCAAATACGAAAAGAAATCGTCGGCGCGGCGCGCCGCGCGTATGCCGCGATATACCAATAAACCGCACACGAAAAACAAGGCGCATATACCGACAAAGCCCGTTTCTTCCCCGATGACGGAAAGGATAAAATCGCTTTCCGCGAACGGTAAAAAGCGGTATTTTTGCCGAGAACGGAACAAGCCCGTACCGAACCAACCGCCGTTTCCGAGCGCGTATAAAGACTGTATCAACTGGTAGCCCTCGCCGCGCGGAGAAGCCCAAGGGTTCAAAAACGCGCTCAACCGCGACAACCGATAGGGCTCGATTATAATCAACACGGGGATCGCCAAAAGCAACGGCAGACCGATCGCGACGAAATATCGTATACGCATACCGCCCAAAAAAAGCATGGCGAGCATCAAAGCACCGACGCACATCGTTACGGACATGTTCGGTTCGAGAATGATTAAAACGCATATCGCGCCGCCTGCGCACAATACGGGCAACGCGCCGCGAAAGGTACGCATTTCGTCCATGCGCTTCGACATATACGCCGCGGCAAACAACACGAAGCCGTATTTGGCAAGCTCCGACGGTTGCAACGTCAAGCCGCCTATACCGATCCAACGCGTCGCCCCGTAATTCGACTTTCCTATTCCCGGAACGAACACCAACGCCAATAGCAAAACGGGCACGAACAACGCCGACAAATACACCGATTTTTTTCGTAGTTTCGCGCAATCGAAACGCGCGCAAAGCAACATAGCCGCCGTACCGCACGCCAATCCCCACAACTGCTTTTTTACGAAATAAAAGGCGTCGCCGTACTGCGTTTTCGCGACGTAATTACTCGCAGAATACACGGCAAGCACGCCGAAAGACGCCAAAAGAAAGGGCAGAAGCAACAGCGAAAAATCGCCGCGAAGATTATTCCGTTTCTTCTTCGTCGGAAGCCTCGTCCGCAATTCGTCTTTCGTCCCCTTCGTCCGCTCCGTCGCCTGCCGCAACTTGCGTTTCGCGCTGTATCTCCCGAACGATCTCGACAAACCTATCCCCCCTTTCCCCGTAATTCGCAAACTCGTCGAAACTTGCGCTGGCAGGGCTCAACAGCACGGTTTCCCCTTTTTTCGCGCGCATAGCCGCAACGCGTACCGCAAACGAGAAATCGCCGCATACCGTCACCTGCGCATACGAACATTCGCGCGCGCTTTGCAACAACGCATAGCGATTTTCTCCGTATAAGACCGCGTGCACCACTCTGCTTTTCGGAAGCGCGAGAAACAACGCCTTATAATCGTAGCCTTTATTTTTTCCGCCGAGGAGCAATATCGTGTCGGAAACGGCAGCGTCGATCGCGCGAAGCGTAGCCGCAACGTTCGTTCCCTTGGAATCGTCGATAAAACGCACGCCGTTTGCTTCGCCGACAAGCTCCATACGATGCCGCGCCCCCTTAAATTCCGCAAGCGCGTCGGCAACGTCGGTATTTTTAATCCCCATCAACTTCGCCGCGACAATCGCCGCAAGCGCGTTTTGCACGTTATGTACCCCCTCGACGGAAAGCGCGTCCGTCGGCATTATCTTTTCTTTTTCAAACCACAGCCAACCGTCCTCGCAATACGCGCCGCGCACCCTCTGCCGAACGGAAAAGAAAAAGGTTTTCGCCGACGTGCTTTCGGCAAAACCGCGCACGATCTCGTCGTCGTAATTCAGCACGGCGTACTCCGCCTCCGTGCTGTTTCGCAAAAGACTGCGCTTCAAGTATATATAGTTATCCATGGTGTAGTGCCGATTCAAATGATCTTCCGTAACGTTCAAAATTAAAGCGATATGCGGACGGAGGGAACGCAACGTTTCCAATTGAAAGCTCGAAATCTCCGCCACGGCGACAGCCGTTTCTCCGCCGTCGTCGCAGGTTATCAGCGGCGTGCCGATATTTCCGCAAGCCGTCGCTTTATAGCCGCCCTTTTGCAAAATGCTCGTCAACATCGATACGGTCGTCGTCTTTCCGTTCGTTCCCGTCACGGCGACGCAGGGACAACGCAAATAGCGCGCCGCCAACTCCGTTTCGCCGATAATCGCTTTTCCCTTTCTTTTACAAGCGACTGCAAGCGGATGATCAATCGGTACGCCGGGGCTGAGCACCAACGCGTCGCACAGCTCCGCCGCGCGCTCCACGGCGGAAGCTTCCACGAATTTCGCGCCTTGCGCAAGCAAACGCTCTCGTACGCGCCGCACCGCCTCCGTTTCGTTGTCGTCGTATAAATATACGGTAGCCTTTTTCGCGAGCAGGAACTCTGCGGCGGCACGCCCCGATTCCGACAGCCCGACTACCAAAAAAATTTGCCGTAAAGGAAACATCCTTTCCCCTCCCGTTTATAAAATCGCCAACAAACACGCCGCGCCCGTAAATGCGGTCAATGCGAAGTACGCATACGAAATCCGCGTTTCCGAACACCCTTTTTTCTGGAAATGGTGATGCACGGGCGACATGAGAAACACCCGTTTCCCTCCCGTCGCCTTATAGTATATTACCTGTATGATTACGGATATGACGGACAAAACGAAACAAACGCCCAAAACGGGAATATACAACGCGTTTCCCGAAAACAACGCTACGGAAGCGGCAAATCCGCCGAGCGAAAGCGAACCCGTATCACCCATAAAAACGGCGGCGGGAGAAACGTTAAAAAACAGATAGGCAAGCAACGCCCCCGTCAAGCAAAAGCACAGCAAAGCCAAGCCCGTTTTTCCGTTTTGCGCGACGATGATCGCAGCGAGTGAAAGAAAAAAAGGCACGCTCGTACCGGCAGCCAATCCGTCTAAACCGTCCGTTAAGTTGACGGCGTTTACCGTAGATAAAAACACGAGCACCGATAAGGGGAATATCCAACCGCCTATTTGAAAACTGCGCCGCGAAAACGGAAGGTATACGCTCGTCAACTCCGCGCGCATACAATATACGCCTGCGAGAATCGCCACCGCCGTTTGAAAAAGCAATTTTTGCCATGCGCGAAGCCCTAAATTCTCTTTATGCAGAATCTTCATGCAATCGTCCAATAGTCCGATCGTCATATAGGAAAGCCCGATCGCCGCGCTGATAACCAACGAGCGTTCCGCCCTTTCGGCAAAAAGCGTTACGGACAATACGGCGGCGGCTATAAAAGCGATACCGCCCATCGTAGGCGTACCGCTCTTTTGCTTATGTTCCTTTACGTAGGAAAGAATATTTTGCCCTGCGTGCAAACGACGAAGCAACGGAATCCCGATCGTCAAAAACAAAAACGAAAGCACGAATGCGATCCACGCCGCCGAAAGATAGATTTTCATTGCTTCCCCCTTTCGTCAATACGTCGGCTTGCCCTTTCCGCGTATCAGCTTCTCTACGACAGTTTGGTCGTCAAAGGGATATTTTATGCCCATGATCTCCTGATAGTCCTCGCCGCCCTTGCCGGCTATCAATAGTATATCTCCTCGTTTCGCATAGTCCAAGCCGTACTCGATGGCTTGCTTACGGTCGGGCACGACAACGTACCGAACGGAAAAACGACGATACCCTTTTTCGATTTCGGAAAGTATATCCAACGGATCTTCGTACCGCGGATTATCCGACGTCAGAATACAAAAATCCGCCGTCTTGGCGGCGACCTCCCCCATGACGGAACGCTTGCCCTTATCGCGATTTCCGCCGCACCCGAACAAACATATGAGCCGCCCTCGGCAATACTTGCGCAACGCGTACAACGATTTTCGCAATCCGTCGGGCGTATGCGCAAAATCCACATAAACGTCCACGCCGTCGTACAAGCCGATATGCTGCAATCGACCGCGCGGCGCGACGACGCGCCGCAACCCCTCCGCCGCGACGGACAACTCTACGCCGAGAGCGCACGCGCAAGCGGCTGCCGCCAAAGCGTTGTACACGTTATGCCGCCCCGTCATGGAAAGTTCGACGCGCGCCAAAGCGTCGTTCACGTTCAACATAAACGACGCGTATTGTAAACGTTCCTCCGTGATTACGGCAAAAGCATCCGTAGGCGTATTCATGCCGTAATATAAAGTCGGCAACGAACGTCCTTCGCGTTGCGCGCCGAAAACGCGCCCCACGCCGTCGTCGCCGTTGAGCACGGCAATTTTGCATGCGTTTTCTTCGAATAAACGACTCTTTGCCTGCTGGTACGCCTCCATTGTCCCGAAAAAATCCAAATGGTCTTGCGTTAAATTGGTAAATACGCAAGCGGCAAAAACGATGCCTTCCGTCTTTTTATAATAGAGCGCGTGCGCGGAAACTTCCATCACCGCGTATTCCACGCCCTCGGACAACATATCGGCGAAAGTTTTATGCAATTCCGACGGATCGGGCGTCGTCAGGGAAGAAGGAAAAACTTTTCCGCCGTATTCCGTGCCGAGCGTACCGATAATACCCGTTTTCTTCCCTGCGGAGCGCAAAATCGTCGCGAGCATTTTCGCCACCGTCGTTTTCCCGTTCGTACCCGTAATGCCTACGATTTTCATTTTTCGGGCAGGGTTGCCGTAAAACGCCGCCGCAATCAAGCCCCAAGCGCGCCGCGTATCGGGCACGCAAAGTTGCGGCACGCCCACCTTTAACGCGCGCTCCGTAACCACGGCAATCGCCCCGTTTTTAACGGCAGTCTCCGCAAAAGCGTGCCCGTCGTATTTTTCCCCTTTCAAACAAATAAACAACGCGCCCTCGCCGCACGCGCGACTGTCCGTCGAAAGAGAATAAAACTCCTTTTCTCCGTCCACGCCTTCCGTCCGCGCGCCGATACACTCCGCTATCGTCGATATTTTCATCTTCTCCCTCCCCGCCTTAGACAACGCCGCATAACGACGTATTCCTTATATTATGTTATTCGGCAACGCTCGAATGTATGTTTTTCAGCGTTACGATTCCTTGAAATATTTCTCCTGCGCACGGCGCGGCGACTACGCTTCCGTAATACGCGCCCTGCGGTTCGTCTACGGTTACCAACGCCAAATATTGCGGATTTTCCGTCGGAAAACCGCCGATAAACGAAGAAACATACCGCCCTGCGGCAATTTTCCCGTCCGCATATTTTTGCGACGTGCCCGTTTTCCCGAATACGCTTATACCGTCTACGTAAGCCTTTTTTCCGCTACCGACGCGCACCACGCCCTCCAACATCGTCCGCAAGCGTTGCGACGTCGCTTCGCTGACCGTGCGATTGCGCAAAGTTTTTTCTTTTTTCAAGACTTCGTACCCGTCGTCCGCATAAATTCTGCGCACCAAATGCGGTTCGTAATAATAACCGCCGTTTACCGCCGAAGCAACGGCGCAAGCAAGCTGTATCCCCGAAACTGCAATCGTTTGCCCGAAGCCGATACGCGCCAAATCGCACGCACGGACCGCCGTTTCCGCGAGCAACAAACCGTACGCCTCGCCGCCGAAATCCACGCCTGTCTTTTGTCCGAAACCAAACGTCGATAAATAGGAATACACGGTTTCCTTGCCCAAAGCGAGCACGATGTCCGTAAAGCAGGGATTACAGCTATTGTTCAAGGCTTCGGCTAGCGTTTGATTGCTGTGTTTTCCGTTGGCGTGATTGCTCCAACATTTCACCGTCGTGCCGTCCACCGATCGCGTACGCGCGCTGGAAAAGACATAGCTCGGCGAAAACGCATTCGCGTTGCCTCGCGCGTATTCTTCCAAATCAATCGCGGCGGTGATCGTCTTAAAAGTCGAACCCGGCTCGTACACGTCGCAAATCAAATGGTTGCGCGTGAGTTCGTTCAACAGTTCCGCTTCGTTTCTCGGCACGGCGTTCAAATCGTAGGAAGGATAATTCGCCAAAGCAAGCACCTCGAAGTTGTTTACGTCCAATACGATACAAGAAGCCGATTTCGGCGAATACTCCGCGTACACGCGCGCAAGCGCGCTCTCTACGATTTCCTGTATGCCGTAATCGACGGTAAGCTCGACGTTGTAGCCGTCCTCCGCCGGTAAATAGGTGGCTACGCCGTCCGCAAGTTCCACGCCCACCAAATCGGTTTCGTATAAAATTTCACCCTTTTTCCCTGCGAGGTATTTTTCGTAATATTTCTCCACGCCCGTCGTGCCGACGTTATCCGACGACGTGAAGCCGAGCACCTGACACAAGACTTCCCCCTTCGGATAAAACCGCACGTTGTCGCGCGAATAATACACGCCGTCCAAAGAAAGCGCGGACAGCTTTTCGATCTGCGCCTTTTCCACGCGCTTCGCCACGGTTATTTCCGAAGCTTTTTTCTTCGTCAACCGCTCGTACACCGTATCCGAGTCCAAGCCCAAGCTCTGCGCCAACAGCGTAGCGCAAAGCCGCGTATCGCGCACGGCGTTGGACCGCGCAAAAACCGTATACGCCGTGGAATTGTCGGCAAGCACGACGCCGTTGCGATCGGTAATCTTTCCGCGGCGCGGTATCAACGGGATCTCCCTCGTCCATTGATCGAGCGCACGATAGCCGAGTTCTTCGCTCCAAATGACCTGCACGTAAAAAAAACGAGCGAATAAAAAGCAAAAAAGAAAGGTTATTGCCAAAGTAATGGCAAATAACCTCTTTCGTAAAATCGATATGGAATATTCCGTTTTCGACCGTTTGATAATGCTACTCCTTTTTTTAGAATTTACCAACCGTGCGCTTCCGCGTATGCGCGGATTGCCTCCTCCGAGCGCGCCTCTTCGATGCGACGTTGCAATTCCTCGCTTTGCTCCATGAGCTGTTCCTTTTTCTTCTCCAAATTCTGTATCTTCACGCGCTTTTGATTGATTAAATGCGTATTGATACAGATCATCGAAATCATTGCGACGATGACGAGGGTAAAAATCGCCATAACCATTTTCGCGAGGGGCGTAAGGCTATATTGCGACTCCGTTTTCACGCGGATCGACGTGACGGGCGCGGCGATAACGGGCGCGGCAACGACTGCGGGGGCAACCTCGACAGCCGCCTCCTCGTAACCTTGTATTCTTTCAAATTTTTCCGTCGTAAACAACGCCGAAGCCGAAGGCGTCGGGACGTATTCCGTCACTTGCGGCGTTTGCACCGACGCGGCGACGTTTTCCTCCGAATCGGCGTAAACGGAAGGCGCGGCAACCGTTTCTTGCGCCGTATAAGTATCCTCTGCGAATTGGTATGCTTCCGCGCTCTGCAACTTGCGATACCGCTCGTTGATCATAGCGTTGTGTTTTTGCGCTTCCGACGTTGCGTTGGAATATTGTGTTTTCGTATTCTCAAGTATCGTTTCCATTTCCGCTCCTCCGTTTTTCTTTTTTTCTCTCGTTTCCTATGCCCTAACTCTAAACTATCGGTTAAATGCGTTCGGCTATACGCAGCTTCGCGCACTTGCTTCTTGAATTTTCGGCGATTTCCTTTGCCGTCGCCGTGATCGGCTTTTTCGTGATAATGCGTACTTCCGCTTTCTTGCCGCATACGCAAACGGGAAAGTTTGCAGGACAAGTGCACGGATTTTCCATTTGCCGAAAGGCTTCTTTAACAATCCTGTCCTCTAAGGAATGAAAGGTCAAAATCGCAATTCTTCCGCCTTTTTTTAAGTGTCTCGTCAGCGAAAGCACCAATTCGTACAAACCGTCCAACTCTCCGTTTACTTCGATGCGAAGCGCCTGAAAGCACTTCCGTTCGCACGGTGCGCCGTAGCGGAACTTGGCAGGAATGCTGCCGCGAATGATCTCCGCAAGCTCACCCGAAGTTTTCAACGGTTTTTCGGCGCGTTTCTTGACAATATTCGCGGCGATCTGTTTGGCAAAAGTTTCCTCGCCGTACAGCTTGAATATCCTTGCGAGCGCTTCCTCCGAATAAGTATTCGTCACAATCTCCGCCGTCAAATACGCCGATCGGTTCATGCGCATGTCGAGCGGTGCGTCCGCGGCGCGATAGGTAAAGCCGCGTTCCGTATCGTCTATTTGATGAGAAGAAACGCCGAAATCGAGCAACGCCCCGTCGATTTTCTCCACACCGGCTCGATCGAACACGACGGAAAAATCCTTGTAGTTGGACTTATAAATCGAAAATCGTCCGTCAAATGCTTTCAAACGCTCGGTCGCGGCGGCAATCGCTTCGTCGTCCAAATCCGTGGCGATCAAACGACCGCTCGGCGCGCTCCGCCTTAAAATTTCGTAGGAATGTCCGCCGCCGCCTACCGTCCCGTCGAACCAAATACCGCCGTCCGACAGGTTCAGCCCCTCCATACACTCTTCGAGCATAACAGATTTGTGCGAAAATTCCAACATGCTTATATCCCCAATTTCCTCAATTCGGAATCGTAATCGACCCCTGCAATGTATTCGTAATACTTATCCGCAGCCCAAATCTCCAAACGATTGCCGCGCCCTAAGGTGACGACCTCTTTTTGTATGCCTGCGATCTTTCGCAAAACGGAAGGCAACACCACGCGCCCTTGCGCATCTTCCTCAGCCGAAAAAATACTGCCGAAGAATAACGTCGAAGCCCGATTGCTTTCCGATATCCCTTCCGACGCCAAAGAAGCGATGGTATCGTCCAGCTCCTCGTCCGACATAACGCAAATACAGTTGTGCATGCCTCGGAAAAAGCTGTAACTATTTTCGCCGTTTTCGCCCGTAAGCTCTTTCTTGAACTTGGAGGGAATACGCAAACGATTTTTGTCGTCGAGCTGATGCTCGTACATGCCTTTGAACATTTTGCGCTACCTCCTCGTTTTTCTCCTATACCCTACTCTAACGGATACTATGACACTATTATACAACCACTTTTAACCATTGTCAAGAGTTTTTTAGAATATTTTTTAAAAAATTTCAATTTTTTTGGGATTTTCGTCCACAATCACCCCGATTTTTCCCGTTTTTCGAATAGATTAGCAAAAAACAAACATTCGTTCGTAAATCTCCCTTTCTTTTGCCCCGTTTTCGCCCAAAAAAAACAACCTCGGAAAAGCCGTTTCGCCCTGAAAACAAAAGCCTTTCCCGTCGTTTAACGGCGAACATTCGTTCGCGTCTTTTCCGTTGCCTCGTTTATGCGAAAAAATGCGTGCGATTTGCCGCGATATTGTTAAAACAAGCGCAATAATTCCGCCTTGCCGCATATTGTTTTGCGATTTAACATTTTTCGCGTTTAAGCATTCAAAAAGTCGACGCGAAACGCCGCGATTGCCGTCGTAACATTTGCAACCGTACCGCCGCGCGATTTCCCTTCCTATATATATGTAATGGGTACAACCCAGCACGACGGCGTCGGGCTTTCCCGCGGGCAACAGACTTTTGCAAGCCTTCGTAAACGCGCCGTCGCTCCGCTCGATCTCCCCAGCCAAGCCGTCGCAGGCAATCGGCTGTATCCGCGCCTCGGGATAGCTTTCCGCCGTTCGGGCGCAAAGCGCGCGAAAACGTTCGCTTGCATACGTAGCGCGCGTCGTTAAAACGAATATGTTTCCGCCGTATGGCGCGGCTTCCGCAACGGCAGGTTCCGTACCGATAATCGGAAAGGAAAAACGCGCGCGCAGGCGATCGATACAAACCGCCGTCGCCGTATTGCACGCCAAAACGACGGCTTTTGCCTGCAAACGCGAAAAACGGCGCACGATCCGAAATACGTACCGTTTGATTTTTCGAGGCGGCAAGTTGCCGTACGGCGCGTGCTTATGATCGCCGTAATAATAGAAAACTTCGTTCGGGAGCAATTTTTTGCATTCGGCAAGAACCGTCAATCCGCCGATACCGCTATCCAAAATCCCTATGCCGCCATGCGGAATTGCCGCTTTTCGGCGTTCAACCGCATATTTTTTTGATTTTTTTATTCTTTTTCGCATTTTATCACCGAAAAACAGTTTACATTCCTTGAAATTTATGTTAAAATTATCTACGCTACTTATTGGTTAAGAAAAAAAAATACACTTTGGAAATAAAGGAGAACATTATGCCTAATATTAAATCCGCAAAGAAAAGAGTTTTGGTTATCGAAAAGAAAACCATGCAGAACAAAGCCGTAAAGTCCGCGTTGAAAACGCAGATTAAGAAATATCTTTCCGCCGTCGAAGCAGGCGATAAAGAAGCGGCAACGAAGCTTTATCCCGAAACGGTGTCCGCTTTGGACGCAGCCGTGACGAAAGGCGTTATCCACAAGAACAACGCAAACAACAGAAAGGCAAAGCTTGCGAAAAAATTGGCTGCTTTAAACTAATCGGCGCATAGCTTATATAGTATCGTATGAAGGTCTGCTCGACGGTAGACCTTTTTTTTCGTGTCCGTTTTTTTTCGGCTTTTTTATCCCCTTTCGGGAAATATCGAAAGAAAGGCTTCAAACGCTTGACAGCGACGGTGTTTTCTCTTATAATATACTCGTTGCGAGTTTATTTTAACTAAACTTTTCGTTTATTGTAAGCAAACCGAAAAACGTTTCGCGTTCGCAACGGAGGTCGCAGATGGATATAGGCGGAAAAATCAAACGCATGCGCAATCAAAAAGGATTGACGCAAAACGAGCTGGCAGATCGATGCGAGCTGACGAAAGGCTATATTTCGCAGCTGGAAAACAATCTGAACAGCCCCTCTATCGCTACGTTGACGGATATTTTGTCCGCCCTCGGCAGTAATTTAGCGGAATTCTTTCGCGAGGAAACCGAAGAAAAGATCGTCTTTTCCAAAAACGAGTTTATTGAAAAGAATGCCGACGGCGTTTTATTCAACTGGCTGATACCCAACGCCCAAAAAAACATGATGGAACCCGTGCTCGTCGAATTGTCCGAAGGCGCAAAAACGGGCGAGGACGTACCGCATGAGGGCGAAGAATTCGGCTTTGTTTTAGAAGGAAAGATATCCGTCGTCCTCGGCAACAAACACCACGCGTGCAAAAAAGGCGAAGCGTTTTACTACTCGGCAAACGTTCCGCACTCGATTGCCAACAAAGGAAAAAACAAAGCGAAATTCCTTTGGATCTCCACTCCCCCCAATTTTTAAGCGCGCATACATTATTATATAATCGTTATGCCGCGCGCTATTCCGCACAAACGATAAATATTGGAGAAAACCGACATGGAAAACAAAACAGTCCACAGCGCACCGCACATTATCGAGCTTATCGACGTTTGCAAAGAATTCGACGGCGTTTCCGTCGTGGAAAACGTCAATTTCTACGTACGAAAAGGCGAATTCGTCACCTTTTTAGGTCCGTCCGGTTGCGGCAAAACGACTACGCTGCGCATGATTGCCGGCTTCGAACTGCCGACGAGCGGAAAGATATTGCTCAACGGTAAGGATATCAGCGCGTTGCCGCCCAACAAACGCCCCGTAAACACGGTGTTCCAAAAATACGCGCTCTTTCCCCACCTCAACGTCTTTGAAAACGTCGCGTTCGGCTTGAAACTAAAACGTATCGAAACGACCTACGTCGATAAAAAAGGCAGGGAAAAAATCAAGTATAAAAAGTTGCCGAAAGACGTCATCGCGGAAAAAGTGCGCAAAGCATTGGAAGTGGTCGATCTCGTCGGCTTCGAAACGCGTTCCATTTCCACGCTTTCCGGCGGGCAGCAACAACGTATCGCCATTGCGCGCGCCATCGTCAACGAACCCGAAATTTTGCTTTTGGACGAGCCGCTCGGCGCGCTCGACTTAAAAATGCGCAAGGAAATGCAATTAGAGCTGAAAGCCATGCACAAACGCCTCGGCATTACCTTTATTTACGTAACGCACGATCAGGAAGAAGCGTTGACGATGTCCGATACGATCGTCGTTATGTCAGACGGCAGATTACAACAAATCGGCACGCCCGAAGCAATCTACAACGAACCGAAAAACACTTTCGTCGCCGACTTTATCGGCGAAAGCAACATATTCACGGGCGTCATGCCGAAAGACGGGCAAGTTCGTTTCTGCGGAAAGGCGTTCGAGTGCTTGGATTCGGGCTTTGAAAAGGACGAACCCGTAGACGTCGTCGTACGCCCCGAAGACATCAAAATCAAACCGTACGAAGTCGGTATGCTGAAAGGCAAAGTCACCTCGGTCATCTTCAAGGGCATGCACTATCAAATTTTGGTGCAATGCGGCAGAAACGAAATCGAAATACAAAGCACCTCCGCCCCTGCCGTCGGCGAAGCGGTGGGGCTTACGATCAAACCCGACGGCATTCACGTCATGAAAAAGATTTTCCGCGTGAACAAATTCTCGGGCGTGATTACGAAACGCAACACAGTGGAATTCGGCGACGGCGAATTCGACTGCGACGTAACGCAACTGTACCCCGGAAGCCATTTGGACGAGGACGGCTATCTGATTACCGCAAAAGGCGAAAAGCTCGATTTGACGGATACGGAAGTCAACGTGGAAGTAGGTTTGCACGAT
Organism: uncultured Clostridia bacterium; assembly: GCA_964459515.1. Lineage (GTDB taxonomy): Bacteria > Bacillota > Clostridia > Christensenellales > Borkfalkiaceae > Scatosoma. The sequence goes on from CAYWML010000001.1 coordinate 50,965, forward strand.
ATTACGATGAGCGACGACCTCGAAGAAGGCGGCGCGCGCGGCAACATTATTTCCTTAATATATAAGAGCGAATATTATCGCTATATCGTCCGCACCGAAAACGAAGAAGATTACGTGCTCGCCTGCGAAGATCTTTGGAACGAAAACGACCTTGTCAGCCTGATTATTCCCAAAGAAAAAATTCGATTGACGTTGAAAGATACGGAGGGCGCGAAAAAATGACGACCGAAGCAAAAAAAACGCCTCGTTTTTCCCGAAAGCTGCTGGCAATCCCCTACGCCGTATTTTTGGCGGTTTTCGTCGTTATTCCCCTGCTTATCATCGTCTACTACGCCTTTACGGACAACGACGGAAAATTCACGTGGGATTACGTGCGCGTATTCTTCAACGAGGACGGAAAAGGATTTTGGAGCTTTTTCTCCTCGTACAACTTCAAAACGATTTTGCAGAGCTTGCTTATCTCTTGCGCAAGCACGATAATTTGTCTTTTAATCGCCTATCCCGTGGCGTACGTCATCGCGAAAAGTCAATTGAAAAATAAATCGGCTTTATTGCTTCTCTTCGTCGTGCCCATGTGGGTAAACTTCGTTTTGCGCATCAACGCCTTAAAGGAACTTTTCGTTTGGCTCGGCACGTTCAACAAATCCTACGCGTGGAATATCGTCAATACGATCATCGGCATGGTGTACGACTTTCTTCCCTTTATGGTGTTGCCTATTTATACGACAATCGTCAAAATCGACAAAAGCTATTTAGAGGCGGCAAAGGATTTGGGCGCAACGCCTGCAAGAGCGTTCGTCAAAGTCACCCTTCCCCTTTCCAAAGCAGGCATCATGAGCGGCATTTCCATGGTATTTTTGCCCTCGATGACAAACTATGTCGTTTCCAATTATCTCACTTTCCGCAACGTGAAAATTCTCGGAAAACTCATCGACGATTATTTCACGGGCGGCTTGTGGCACGACGGCTCGTTCATTTCACTGCTTTTATTGCTTTTTATGTTCCTATTCACTTGGCTTACGGGCGGCTTCCAAGCGGAAGCGCAAACGGAAACGCGAGGTAGCTCCTTATGGTAAAAATAAAATCTATCTTAAAATGGACGTTTATCGGCTTAATTCTGCTGTTTATCTATTTTCCCATCGTTTTTCTTACGATAAACAGCTTTAACGCAACCGACATGATACAATCGGGCTGGAAAGGGTTCAGCTTAGAACACTATCGCTATTTCTTCGACATCGACAAAGAACCGCTCCGCGTGGTGTTGCAAACTTTCGCGCTCGCCGTGATCGTCGCGGCTTTGTCCACGATCCTCGGCACAATCGGCGCAATCGGTATTTTTTACTCCAAAAAGAAAGTGAAAGCCACGCTGTCCGCCGTCAATCGCATTCCCATTATCAACGCGGAAGTGGTAACGGCGATTTCCTTCGCGTTGTTCGTTTCCTTTTTCGGCTTCGACAAATCCACATATATCCCTTTGGTCGTCGGGCAAATGTGCCTTTGTACGCCTTTCGTGCTCGTTTCCGTTATGCCGAAGCTGCAACAAATGGACAACAGCCTGTACGAAGCCGCGCTCGACCTCGGCTCTACGCCGACGAAAGCCCTTTTCTCCGTACTTATTCCGCAAATTCTCCCCGGCATTCTTTCGGGCTTTCTGCTGGCGATCACGCTTTCCTTGGACGATTACGTAATTACGGCGTATACGAAGCCCGATTCCTTTAAGACCATTAGCACGCATATTTACGGTTTGGACAAAAACAACGTAGTCGGACCGCAAATCAAGGCGGCGTATTGGGCGTTTACCGCGATTATTTTCTTCGCAATCGTCCTTGCCGTCGTCCTCGTCAACATCGGCGCGTATCGCAAAGGCAGGAGCAAAAAGAAATGAAAAAAAGCATATCCCTTACCCTTTCGCTCTGTCTGCTCCTCTCCCTCTTCGGTACGACCGCTTGCACGAATACTTCGGACGCAAACGCGCTTCGTCCCGACGTTTTGCGCGTGGCAAGCTGGGACGAATACATCGACATGGGCGGCGATTACCTCGACGCCAAAGAAGACGCCGAATATATCGCTTGGTATAAAGAACAAACCGGCATAGACCTCTTGGACTCCAAACCGCTCTACGAAGAATTTGAAAAGTGGTACGCCGAAAAAACGGGCGAGAAGATCGCCGTAGAGTACGTGGCGCTCCAAGACAACGAAACCATGTACAACAAAATCAAAATGGGCGATAGATACGACTTATTGTGCCCGTCGGAATACATGGCGATGAAATTAAAAGCGGAAGACTATTTAATCGCCTATCCCGAAAGTTTTTACGACGCGACGCTCGAAGAAAACGCGTATGCGAAAAACGTATCGGCTTATCCTACGGAAGTCTTTGAAAAAGCCAACCTCGGCGGCTATATCGCAGGCTATATGTGGGGCACGACGGGGTTTGTATATAATCCGAATAAAATCGGCAACTCGCCCGAAGAAGCCCGTAAAATCATGAGCAGTTGGAAATGTTTGACCAACGAAGCCTGCCGTCAAAAACTGACAGCCAAAGACAACACGCGCGATTCCTATTTCATGGGATTGGGAATGTACTACGAAGACTATCTTCTCGGCTTGGACAGCGACGACGAAAACTACGGAACGCTGCTTACAGCCGCCATGAACGACACTTCCGTCGAAACAATGTCCGAAGTGAAAAAGCTGTTGGTTAAGGCTCGGAAAAATTTATACGGCTTGGAAACGGACGAAGGAAAAACCGACGTCATCATGGGACGTTTGGACGCTTCTTTTCAATGGAGCGGCGACGCCGTCTATATTTTAGACGAAGCGGAAACAGCTTCGGGATTGGAATTGGAATACAGCATTCCCCTTTCCGCCTCGAATATTTGGTTTGACGGCTGGGTGATGATGAAAGGCGCGAACGTAAAAGCGGCTACCGCTTTCGTAAACTTTTTGTCCGATACGAAAAACGCCGTACGCAATATGTACTTCATCGGCTATACGAGTTGCCTTGCCGGCAAGCAAATGTACGATTACGCCGATTTTACGTACGGAGCTTCGGACGAGGACGACGCGGAAACGGTGGTAGAATATGATTTTTCCTACTTTTTCGGAAAAGACTACCCCACTTTGCTCGTACCCGAAGAACAAACGCGCAGACAGCTTTTCGCGCAATACCCCGACACGCAAACTAAAAACCGTTTGGTCGTCATGGACTATTTCGACGAGGAAGAAAACGAGCGCGCCAACCGCATGTGGAATAACATAAAATAAACAAAATCGAAAAACGCCCTAACCGCTTTTACGGTTAGGACGTTTTTTTATTCCGTCAATCCCAACAAATAATCCGTCGTTTCGTCAAAATACTTCGCCAAAATTATAATCGCCGAAGCCGTCGGCTCTGTTTTTCCGAGTTCCCACTTCGCTATCGCCGATTGGCTTATTCCCGTCGCTTTGGAAAGCTCCATTTGGCTCATGTTATTTTGCGTACGCAATTCTTTTATACGATCCTGAAATTTATTCATATACATATTATAATTCATTTTAAGTCTAAAAATACTTGACAAGTCTTATTTGACTTGCTATAATAGTATTACAAATTTATTTCAAGGAGGCTTTTTCAAATGAAAAAAGCAAAAAGAATTTTAACCATCTTATGCGCGTGCCTTGTGCTTTGTTTCGGTATGCTCTTCTGCGGCTGTTCAGGGAAGACCACCTACAAGCTGGAATCCATTCGCCTGATTGACGAAACCGATACACACAGTTACCGTATCGGCGATACGCTCGAAGGCGTAGAACTGACAAAGGAAACTTTCATACTCGTTTTGAATAATGACAATACGGGATTTATACGCGCTTTCGCCCAAGATAAAACCGAAGGCGAAACTTTCAAAAAAGTTGCGACGTTGCATTGGATGAAAGGCTATAACAAGGAAATTTATCTTACGGAAGAAGATGAGGGAGAATGTTGGATTGCCCAAAGAGACGGCAAAAAAATAACCATCGAAATCGAAGACGAGATACAAATCATTTTAACGAAATAACCGAAATTTATAAACGGCGGCGTATCGTATCGATACACCGCCGTTTATTATACGCCGCTTGCGTCTTTAGTCCGTTTTTTCGTCGCTTTTCGGCGGCAAACCGAGCTTTTGATAGAACACGCCCCTTTCTTCTTCGGAATACTTATATACGGAATACAGAATAAACGCGCCTATCGTTATGCAAACGATACACATGGTAAGCACCGTTCCGCCGTCGAATACAACGCCCGTGCCCAACCCCATGCGCGACGGCGTATCGAAAAGCAAACCGCAAAAGTTATATACGGCATGCACGAGCGCACTGCAAAAAACGTTTTTCGTTTTCATCAGCGCAAACGCAAACAAGCCGCCCGTCAACGTCGAATAGCACACCTGCAAAAGCGTTCCCACCGAAAAACCGTTAAAAAGGTGCGCCGCGCCGAATACTACGGAAGAAAGGAGATAGGTTTTCCAAAGTCCTTTTTTATCCGCCGAAAAACAACCTGCAAGGACGGAAAAAATAACGCCGCGAAAAACGCATTCCTCGAATATCCCGACGGACAGACAATAGGCTATAAAGAAAAGCATATCCGCCGCTTGCGTGCGAACGAGCCGCATATTGCCGTTGAAATAAGAGCAAAAAGGCAAATTATCTACCGCAATGCACAAACACGGCAACAAAAAGAGTAAATGCTGCGGTTTTCCGAACAGACGAATTTGCATACGCCGCATGATCAACACGGCGGCTACGCTCCCCACGGCGTTTTGCACAATCCTCGCCGCCAACATATTACGATATTCGTCCTTCGAATAACGAATATCCGCAAAACTCAGCGCAACGGTAATCGCAAATAAAACAACGATAGCGATAAGCCGTATACGATCTACGCGATTTTTTTTCGACGTTTTTTCCTGCATAACCACTCCGTGAAAGGCAAAGCCGCGCCGTTTCGGCGTACACTCGCTCCCCTGCCGTAGATTTTTATCGAACAGTGCCCCTATTCGGCTGTCGTAACGCATATAGTATAGCATATTTTTCGTCGCTTGGCAAGAATTTCAAAGCGTGTTCCTTGAAGCTCTGCCCTTGTCAAAAAATATTTCCGCGCTATCCATTCTTCGACGTATTTCCGTCGCGACTTACGGCGTAGTTATCGTTTTTTTACCCGATTTACGTTTGCCGCCGATAAAAAAAATTAAAACGCAAATACTGTTTTCAATGAAAATCGTACGAAATATACTGCTTGCGCTGCTCGCGCTCGCCCTGCTACTCGTCGCCGTATTCGGTGGATATTATTACGCCGTCACGAAAGACGCGACGTTGCAACCCGAAAAATTAACGCTTAGCGACGATTCCCTCGTCGTTTACGACAAATACGCCTGCGCCGTACGAAACGACGCCACGGCGGCGCGTAGCCCCGTACGCATCGACGAGCTTTCCGCACAAACCATAAACGCCTTCGTCTACACGGAGGACAAGCATTTTTTCAAGCACGGCGGTTTCGACGTAAAACGCATCGCAAAAGCCGCGTGGAACAATCTGAAAGCCAAATCGTTTAAGGAAGGCGCGTCCACCATTTCGCAACAGCTGATCAAAAACACCCATTTATCGCAAGAAAAAACCATACGCAGAAAACTGCAAGAATGGAAGCTTACGAAACAATTGGAGGATCGCTACGACAAAAAAGAAATTCTTGAAAAATACCTAAATACCATTTACTTTGGGCACAACTGCTTCGGCTTACGCGCGGCGGCGAGTTTTTATTTCGGAAAAGAACCGAACGAGCTGACGACGGCAGACTCCGCCGTGTTGGCAGGGCTTGTGAAATCGCCCAATCGTTACTCACCTTTCAAAAATCCGCAAGACTGCAAACGAAGAAAAGCCACCGTGCTGAAACTGCTCCGCGAAAACGGCGTAATCGACGAACGCGAAGAAAACGCCGCGTTGCAAACGCCGCTCCCCGTCCGCGCGGAACGCCCCTACGACGGTAGCGGTTTTACCGACTTTCTCTTCGACGAATTGAGCGGTATTGCGGAACGCGAAAAATTGCGTCTCGGCGGAAAAATCGAAATTTATACTCAATTCGACCTCGCCTTGCAAACGGAGCTGGAAAAAATTGCCGCCGAAGCGGAAGATTGCGACAAAACGCTGTTCGTGCTCGACGGAAATACCCACGCTTTTAAGGCTTGCGTTTCCACGACGGGAAATATCCGTCGGTTGCCCGGCTCGCTGTTGAAACCGCTACTCGTTTACGCGCCTGCCCTCGAAGAAAACCTGCTCTCGCCCGATACGCCGATTTTAGACGAACCCGTACGATATAACGGCTATGCGCCCGAAAACTACGACGGCATTTTTCACGGCTACGTGAGCGTACGCGAATGTTTGGAAAAAAGCTTGAACATACCTGCCGTAAAAACGCTGCAATCGCTGGGAACGGAACGCGCCTCCGAATATATGCAAAAACTCGGTTTGCCCGTAGAAGCAGACGATCGTTCTCTTGCGCTTGCCCTCGGCGGCATGAAAAACGGCTATACGCTACAAGCCTTGACGGCGGCTTATGCCGCGCTCCAAAACGGCGGCGTTTTTCAAGAATGCGGCTTTATCACGGAAATACGCATAGACGGCAAGCGCGTTTATCGAAAAAACGACGAACAACAACGAGTTTTCAGCGCAGAAAGCGCGTACCTGACGACGGATATGTTGAAAGACGTCGTAAAAAGCGGCACGGCGAAAAAAATGCGTACCCTGCCCTTCCCCGTAGCGGCAAAAACGGGAACGGTCGGCACGAGCAAAGGCAACAGCGACGCCTATACCGTTTCCTATACGACAAAAGACTGCATCGGCGTTTGGCTCGGAAACGCGAACAACGCCCCCGTTGACTATACGGGCGGCGGTCTGCCCTGCGCCATGAGCCTTGCCGTGCATCGCTTCCTTTACGAGGAATACGAGCGCAACGGCGTTGCCTTATCCGACTTTCAAAAGCCGGACGGCGTAGCATCCGTAGACATCGATAAACACGCCTATTATGACACGCACACTATTATGCTTGCCGATACAGCCGCACCTGCGGAATATCGTATGCGCGCCTTAATGAAAAAGAGCTGTATACCCACAAAAAAGTCTGATTTTTTCAGCAATCCGACGATTTCAGCCCCCGAACTCACCGTCGAAAACAATCAAGCGATCATTCGTTTCAACGGGTACTTTCCCGACCTGTATCGATATAGAATCGAACGCTACGATTATACCACGCATACTACTTTATACGAGGGAGAACGCATAGAGATCTTTCAAGACGAATTAGAGGAAGGCAAACACTACCGATACAGCGTAACTCCGATGTATAACGGCGTTTGCGGAACGCCCGTCCATCTTCCCGTCGTCTCCACGAAAAACGGCGAAACGCCGCCCGAACAAAATAATTCCATTCTCGAAAAAAATTGGTGGGAATACTAAGGCAACGCCGTATCGGCTTAAAATATCGCAAAAAAAACCGTCGTTCGGCTTTACGCAAAACGGCGGTTACGGCTTTTCGTCGCATTTACAGCTTGATTTTCTCTAAGGAAGCAAACGCTTCTTCAATCAAGCCTTCTACATCCAATTTTTCTTCTTCGCGCAAAATATCTTTGAGCTTCGGGCGAATGGCGGGAAAATCGGGTAAAAACACCGTGCAACAGTCCTCAAAAGGCAAAATCGAAGTTTCGTACGCGCCCATTTTCACCGATTTTTCGATGATTTCGTTTTTATCGAACCCGACCAACGGACGCAACACGGGCAAACGCTCCACGACGGAATTGGAGGAAGTCATACCCTCGATCGTTTGGCTCGCCACCTGCCCCAAGCTTTCGCCCGTTATCAGGCATTGTCCGCCGATTTTCAAAGCAAGCCGTTCGGCTATGCGATACATAAAACGGCGCAAAAGCGTTATCATCAATTCCGCGCGGCATTTTTCGTGTATTTCTTCTTGAATATGCGTTACGCTGACGGTATATACCGTCGTTCCGCAAGTATACCGCGAAAGAATTTTCGCCAAATCGATCACTTTTTCTTTGGCTTGCATATTCGTATAAGGATAGCTGTGGAAATGCAGGCAATCGACGTTCATTCCGCGTTTTGCCATCATGTAGCCGGCAACGGGGCTGTCAATGCCGCCCGAAAGCAGCAATAAGCCGTTCCCTGC
>CAYWML010000002.1:0-6428 GCA_964459515.1 uncultured Clostridia bacterium
AAGAAACAAAAAATATGTTATACTGAAATAAGTCGCCCGTACGCGCGGCTTAGGAGATAAAGAAATGAAAAAACGCATAGTTGCCGTTTTGCTCGGTTGCCTGTTGGCTTTTTCGGGCTGTTCGTTCAGCGGCTTTCCCGATATAGGCGGTAATTCGAGTGATAATTCGAGCGATAATACAAGCGGCGACTGCGCTACGGAGGGCGCGCACGCGGACGAAAACGACGACGGAATATGCGACGATTGCGGTATTTCCGTCGTGCAGACGGTGGATTTTTACGCCGTCAACGATTTGCACGGCAAGTTGGTCGATGGGGATAGCGTTACGGGCGTTGGCGGCTTGACAACCTATTTGGAAGAAGCCGCGGAGAACAATCCGAACACCGTGGTGCTTTCTTCGGGCGATATGTGGCAGGGCGGCGCAGAATCGAATTTGACGCGCGGCGCGCTCGCGACGGAGTGGATGAACGAAACTTCTTTCGTTTCCATGACGCTCGGCAATCACGAATTCGATTGGGGCAGCGAATACATACGAAAGAATGCGGAACTTGCCGATTTTCCTTTTTTGGCAATCAACGTGTACGATACGAAGACGAATCGTCGCGCGGACTATTGCGAAGCTTCCGTCATGGTGGAATGCGGCGAAGTGCAGATCGGCGTCATCGGGGCGATCGGCGATTGTCTTTCTTCCATATCGTCGGATAAAGTAGAGGGAATAACCTTTAAGACGGGTAGCGCGCTTACTTCGCTCGTCAAGGCGGAGTCCGCACGCTTGCGCGCGGAGGGCGCGGATTTTATCGTATATTCCTTGCACGACGGCAGTAGCGGCGGCAATGGCAAATACGGCGCAGACGTTGCCTCGTATTACGACGTTTCGCTTTCGGAAGGCTACGTCGATTTGGTGTTCGAGGGACATACCCATAAGTATTACACCTTTCAAGACGAAAACGATGTGTATCACTTGCAGGGCGGCGGTGACAACAAAGGAATTTCGCACGCCGTGGCAACAATCAATTTTGCCAACGGCAACAGCGAGGTGACGGCGGCGTATGTTCCCAACGCAAAATATAAAAATTGCGAAACTTCGGAAACCTTTTCGCAACTTCTCGAAAAGTATTCCGAGTACCTCGCAAAGGCGGACGAAGTCGTAGGCTACAACGGGAACTATCGTTCGAGCGAGGATATCTTGGCGAAGTGCGCGGAGCTGTATTATCAAGCAGGCGTAATGCGTTGGGGGGAGCAGTACGACATCGTGCTCGGCGGCGGTTATATGACGACGAGAAGCCCCTATAACCTTTCCGTGGGCGCAGTGCGGTACGGCACGTTGCTCACGTTGTTGCCTTTCGATAATCCGCTCGTTTTATGTTCGATCTCGGGCAAAAACCTGCGCGAGCGTTTTTTAAGTTCGACAAAAAATTATCACGTTTATTACGAAAACGTCGGAACAATCGAGGATAACGAAACGTATTATATCGTCACGGACAGCTATTCTTCGCAATATAAACCGAACGGCTTGACGGAGATAGAGCGTTACGACGAGGTTACTTTTTCGCGAGATTTGCTTGCCGATTATATCAAAAACGGCGGTTTTGCCTCGTAGGCGATAAGCTTTCGCGGCGGCGAACGGCGGTAAACCGGATTACGCGCCGTAAATATCGAAAATAAGGAGGAGAGCGATGCAATACGAAATGCTTTCGGAAACGCTTCGGCGGCGTATGGAGCACGAGGCGAAGACGGGTACGTTTACGCCTTTCGGGTTCGACAACGCGCGCTTGTTGCGCAGGAACGAAGAAAAACAGCCCGAAAACGGTTGGTATTTCAACCCGTTCATTCGCGATATCGATAAGATCCTGCATAGCCCCTATTTCAATCGCTATGCGGATAAAACGCAGGTTTATTCCCTCTTTCAAAACGACGATTTCACCCGTCGCAGTCTGCACGTGCAGTTGGTGTCCCGTATCGCGCGTACTATCGGCGCGGCGTTGCATTTGAATTTGGATTTAATCGAGGCGATTGCCTTGGGGCACGACGTGGGGCATCCGGCTTTCGCGCACACGGGGGAACGCTTGCTCAACAAGCTGTATCACGAAAACACGGGCAGGTACTTTTTGCACAATATCCATTCCGTGCGCGTGTTGGATAAGATACACGGCTATAATCTGAGTTTGCAAACGTTGGACGGTATCGCTAGCCACAACGGCGAGTTGGAGCTGTCGGAATATCGCCCCGTGCCCGTCCGCGATTTTGCGGAGTTCGACGCGCGCATGGAGAAGTGCGCGCAGGACAAAGCGTACGCCGATAAAATCATGCCGTCCACCATGGAGGGCGCGACGGTGCGCATTTCGGACATCATCGCCTATCTCGGCAAAGACAGAGAGGACGCCGTTTTGGCAGGTGCGGCGCAAGAAAGCGATTTTGCCGATTCCCTCATCGGGAAAACGAACGACGCAATCGTGAACAGCCTTATCGTCAATGTGATAGAAAACAGCTACGGACAGCCGTACATTCGTTTGGACGAAGCGCATTTTGCCGCGCTGCGCAACGCAAAAGCGGAAAATTACGAAAAAATATACGATAGGGCAGGCGCGCTTACGGGCTTGTCGGCTTCGATAGAGCCGATGATGACGGAGCTGTATTATCAATTGTTGGAAGATTTGCGGCGCGGCGTAAAAACTTCGCCGATATTCACCCACCATATACGTTCGATCAACCGTGCGGAGTATGCAAAGACCGAGCCGAACCAGCTCGTCGTGGACTATATCGCCAGCATGACGGACGACTATTTCATCGTTCTGTACGGGCGGTTGTTTCCGCAATCGGCGCACAAGTTGCAATATCGCGGTTATTTTGACGAATAAAGGAGCGCAAGCTATGTTTGAAGAGATTTTAGGGGCGGTAAAGGCGTATTCGCGCATTATCATTCATCGGCACGGCAATCCCGACGGGGACGCCATGGGCAGCCAGCTCGGCTTAAAAGCTTTGCTTTCGGAAAACTTTCCCGAAAAGGAAGTGTACGCCGTCGGAGACGACGCCAAGCGGTACGCTTTTATGGACGGTTCGCAAATGGACGAAATCGCAGACGAAGCCTATCGCGGCGCGTTGGCGATCATTCTCGATTGCGGTTCGTCGTCGCTGATCAGCGACGAGCGGTATAAACTCGCGGCGAAAACCGTCCGTTTCGATCATCATATTTTCAGTGAAAAAATCGCGGATATAGAGGCGGTTGACAGCTCGTACGAAAGCTGTTGCGGCTTGTTGACGGAGTTCGCGCTTTCGTGCGGTTTGCGCTTGTCGCCCGTTTCGGCAAAAGCGTTGTTTACGGGCATGGTCACCGATTCGGGGCGATTCCGCTACGATTCCACGACGTCCGCCACTTTTCGTTTGGCTTCGGAGCTTACGAAACAGCCCTTCGATACGGCTTCGGTCTATACGCCGTTATACGCGGACGAGCTGTCCATGGTACAACTTCGCGCGAAGTACGTTTTGAAGATACGACGCACGCCGTACAACGTGGCGTACATTTACACGACGAAAGAGGAACTCGCCGAAAGCGGCGCGGATTCGTTCACGATTTCGCGCGGCATGGTGAATACGATGGCGGATATCCGCGGCGTGGATATTTGGGTGAATTTTACGGAAACGGAAGATAAGGTTTTGGTGGAAATTCGCTCCTCTAAATATACGGTGCAGCCGATTGCCGTCAAGTACGGCGGCGGCGGACACGCCAAGGCTTGCGGCGCGTCGGTGGAGAACCGCGCCGTCGCCATGCAACTTTTGGAGGACTTAAACGCCGTTGTGAAAGGAGATACATATGAACGAGAAAATTAAAAACGTATTGGATAAGATTAAGGACGTTTTCACGGGCGCGGAAACGGAGTCCGCCGCCGAACAAGAAAGAAGCGTCGTAAAGAAAGAAATGCGGCAGGTGCTTCGCAAGATTAAGGAATACAAGCGTATTCTCGTTTTTCGCCACTTCCGTCCCGACGGGGACGCAGTCGGCTCTACGAAAGGTCTTGCGGCGATTTTGAAGCGCACCTATCCCGACAAGGAGATTTATTTGCAAAACGCGGATTTTTCCGATTATCTCGCTTTTTTGGGCGAAGAGGACGCGCTTTTGCCCGACGAAGCGTATGCGGACGCGCTCGGTATCGTGCTCGACACCGCCACGCAGGAGCGCATTTCCAACCCCAAATACGCCCTTTGCAAGGAGCTGGTGAAAATAGATCACCACATTCCCGTGCAGGAGTACGGCGTTTGCCAATGGGTGGAAGAGGAGCGTTCGTCCGTTTGCGAAATGATTGCGGCTTTTTACGAAGCTTTTCAAGGCGAATTGAAAATGGACGTCGAAGCGGCAACGTATATTTATACGGGTATGGTCACCGATTCGGGCAGATTCCGCTTCCGTTCCGTTTCGGGGGATACGATGCGCCTTGCCGGCATGTTGCTGGATAAAGGCATTGACGTGGACGTCATTTACGCCAATCTGTATATGAAAGATTTCAACGCTTCCAAATTCGAGGCGTACGCGCATAAAAAAATGCGCCGCACCGAAAGCGGCGTCCTTTCTCTGTACATCACGAAGGGCATGAAACGCAGGTTCAAGCTTTCAAACGAAGAGGCAAGCGCGTCCGTTTCGTATATGGATTCGGTCAAAAATTCCTTGATTTGGATTGCGTTTATCGAAAACGGCGACGGTTCTATCCGCGTGCGGTTGCGTTCGCGCTTCGTCACCGTCAGCGAGCTTGCGGAACGCTATCACGGCGGCGGACACGCCTGCGCGAGCGGCGCAACCGTCTATTCGCGCAAGGAAGCCAAAGCCTTGCTCGCCGAGGCGGACGCGCTTTTGAAAAAATACAAGGAAGAAAATACGGGCTGGTTATGAGAATATTGATTACAAACGACGACGGAATACAGGCGACGGGCATTCGATTGCTTGCGGAATGGGCAAAAAAGCTCGGCGAAGTGACGGTTGTCGCGCCGAAAACGGAACAGAGTGCGAAAAGCCATGCGATCGAAATCGTAAAGCCGATTGAAATTAAAAAAATTCCGCTTTTGGACGGCGTAACGGCGTATTCCGTCGATTCCACGCCTGCCGATTGCGTGCGCTTCGGCGTATTGGGCTTGAAAAAGCAGTACGATTTGGTGCTTTCGGGCATCAATAAAGGGGTAAACGTCGGCGCGGACGTCGTGTATTCGGGCACGATCGGCGCGGTTTTCGAGGCGGCTCGCCTCGGCGTTAAGGCAATCGCCTTTTCCTCCTTTCCCGAAGAACAGGCGGAGGCGGCGGCTCGGCTGGACGACGTGTACGACTACATATTGCGGCACGATTTGCTTTCCGTCAATACCATTTATAACGTGAATATTCCCGCAAACGCAAAGGGCATTCGCGCTACTTGCCAAGGCACGTCCTATTTTTCCGACGAGTTCGTAAAACTCGAAGGAGAACGGGATATGTACGTGCAGGCAGGCGAACCGATTCCCGATGACGAGCCGAACGATCTCGACCGAGACACGGTGGCGATTCACAAAGGGTACATTTCCGTGACGCCGCTTATGGAAACGCGTACGAATATGTCCGTGTTTGAACGGTTGCGTAAAAACAACGCCGTAGAATAGGTCTAATTTTCATGAAAAATTAAAAGCCGAAGCGATACTCAAAGAGGATGCTTCGGCTTATTTTATGTGGCATTAAATGCGTAAAAACAGTATTTTCGCGGAATAGTTGTCCTCTGTCATAGCAAGATACGACTTTTTCGCGCAATTTTTCGCCGTTAAACGGAAACAAATGCTCGTCATTGCGAGGCACGGAACGTGCCGCGGCAATCTCCGCCGATAGGCGGAAAACGGGGTTTGGTATTCCGAGTATGCGTTCCGCGGCAAACCTGTCGGCTTGCCGCGAGATTGCCACGTCGCTACGCTCCTCGCAATGACGGACGGGGGCGGCGTCCACGTAATGACGGAGTTTGGTATTGCAAGAAGACGAAAGCGTGTCTTAGAAAAAATCAAGTGACAAGTCTTTCCATTCAGGATTAAAATTATTTATCAGTTGCCTCTTTGTTGTTCGAGAACCGCTTTTAATTTGTTTTTCTCTTTCTATGGCACTTTTTATAGAAGTTGTTGTTTCATAATACACTAACTTGCTGAGGTTGTATCGAGCGGTAAAACTTTTTTCTGATATTTTATATTTATGCTCGTTTACTCTGCGGTCTAAATTATCTGTTACGCCTGTATATAATACGCGATTGCTTTTGTTTGTCATAATATATACGTAATACATATTTCACCTCGCATTTTTATTATAATACAATTTTTGCTGTTTGTCAATATTATCTCATTGCTTTAACCACATGCCTGTCATTGCGAGGCACGGAATGTGCCGCGGCAATCTCCGCCGATAGGCGGAAAACGGGGTTTGGTATTCCGAGTAT
>CAYWML010000002.1:6528-51348 GCA_964459515.1 uncultured Clostridia bacterium
GCTTGCCGCGAGATTGCCACGTCGCTACGCTCCTCGCAATGACGGACGGGGGCGGAAATACATGCTCGTCATTGCGAGGCACGAAATGTGCCGCGGTAATCTCCGCCGATAGGCGGAAAATGGGGGCAGGTATTCCGAGTATGCGTTCCGCGGCAAGCCTGTCGGCTTGCCACGAGATTGCCACGTCGCTACGCTCCTCGCAATGACAGTGGGGGAGAGGCTTTGCTCCTTGCAATGACGGACGGGGGCGGAAAACAAATGCTCGTCATTGCGAGGCACGGGACGTGCCGCGGCAATCTCGCCGATAGGCGAAAGCGAAAGCCTGTCATTGCGAGGCACGGAACGTGCCGCGGCAATCTCCGCCGATAGGCGGAAAACGGGGGCAGGTATTCCGAGTATGCGTTCCGCGGCAAGCCTGTCGGCTTGCCACGAGATTGCCACGTCGCTACGCTCCTCGCAATGACAGTGGGGGAGAGGCTTTGCTCCTCGCAATGACGGACGGGGGGCGGAAATACATGCTCGTCATTGCGAGGCACGAATGTGCCGCGGCAATCTCCGCCGATAGGCGGAAAACGGGGGTAGGTATTCGGACTTGCGTTCCGCGGCAAGCGTGTCGGCTTGCCGCGAGATTGCCACGTCGCTACGCTCCTCGCAATGACGGATGGGGGCGTTGCTCTTCGTAATGACGGATGGGGGCGGAAAAGTAGATTACGAGTAAAGCTTAAATATGCTTTTGATAAAATTTAAGGTATAGCCGTAATGGCTATACCTTAAATAATTTGGGAATGCAATTCCCGTAATTGCCTTTTTCAAAAGGTTATTGGGCATTATCAAAATAATGCAATGTTTTCAATACGCACTTGCGCGAGTAAATTCGCCGTAGTGAAAGTTGTCGTTGCCGAGGTGAACGTAATGGAAACGAGATCATTTTCACGCGTAATGGTTGCACCTTCAATAGTCATGCCGTCAAAGCCTTTCAAATAATTTCCGTTACTGGAATCATCCAAGGTTAATACAACTTTGGTGAAAACGGTATCACAGGAAATTGTAATTGTAGAATTTTTATACACTCTTATAGCGTTGCCGTTCGATACCTCGTAACAATTATTTGAGGAATTCGCTTTATCATTTACAAAGGTAATGCCGTTTGCCGAATAAGTAACTTGCGTCGTTGTATAGTTGGTACGATTGGTCGTATCCGTCATATCAATGCTTGCTATTGCTGTCACATCGGGTTTCGTTACGGTAATCGAAAATTCTTTTTCAGCGGTTTTGCCTTCCAATGTGCCGCTTGCTTTAACTTTTACGGTAACGCTGCCCGATTCGGGAAGGGCAATCGTAAGCGTATTTCCGTCCAAGGTAGCAACGCTTGCGCCGTCAATCAACGTCCAAACGATGTCCACGTCGTTGCTTGCAGTCAAGGGATACGTTTTTGCTTCCGTGAAAGAAGCGGCAACGGAAAGATTGTTGATAACAGTCGATACGCGCGTCTCTGCATAGGTTGCTTTATCGTCGCCAAGGATACAGCCGCTGTCAAATTCAATCTTGTTGTAATAATTGGTCAAAGAACCCGTAACGGTGATTTCGTTGCCAACAGCAAGATCTGCTGCACCGTCGCCTTTAAGACGGAAGCATTGGATTTTTTTATCTTCTCTGCCTTCGATTGCAATGGTAACCGTAATGTCACCATAGCTCGAGCTGTATGCCGTATCAATCGACGTAATCGTACCCGTAAGCGTGTAAACGCCTTCGAGGTATTCGCCTGATTTCAATTCGTAAGCCGCGTCCACCACTTTTTGGTCAGCCGTGCGCGTGTCCGCTTTGGAAATCGTGATAGCCGCTTCAAAAGTATCTGCGCTTGTCATTTTGGCATAGAATTTAACGGTTGCGCCTGCCTCTAACGTAAACGTATATTCGCCATTCTCAAGCAAGTTTTCGTTGTCGCCGTAATCGTAGTCGTAGTCGGCAACCCAATAATATTCGCCTTGATGCTTTTCTGCTTTCGCAAAGAAGAGAGCGATTTCCGCACTGGTTTTGAGAGTATAGCTACCGTCTTCCGTAGCGGTGAATTTGAACGATTGCATATAATTTTCGGTATTCGTAATCGTCGTTGCTGCATCCAAAGCGATTTCCGTAAGTTCCGGGATCGTAGGCTCGGGTGTAGGATCGGGGGTTACCGAACCGCCGTCTTTCGTGATCGTAACAGTACAATCGAGTGCACCCCAATTATAATCGCCTGCTTCGAAGTAAATCGTTTTACCTGCTTCGAGAGTGAAGGTGTAGCTACCACCATTCGCACTATTAATTACCAATTCATCCGACTCATAATCGTTCGCCTTGTAAATAAGTGGAGCGATTGAAACCGAAGAGGAAGTCGTAAGCGTATAAGAGCCGGTTTCGGTAGCGGTAAACGAGAAGCGACATGCACTATCATAATTAACCGTAAGTACGGTGTCCGCTTTATTCAATTCTACTTTCTGGAACGTACCGTCGTCTTCGTCGCCGCCCGTGGTTGCTTTATCGCCGTCAATCGTCAAGGTGACGTTTTCAAGCGTTTCTCCGTTTTTAGAGTAGAGGGAGAGCGTCGTAAAATAGCCGATTGTCGAAGTGTAGCCACTTTCTATTTCAGCAAAGTTGAGCAATACGACAAGATTTTCGTCCGTCCACGTGAAAGTATATTGCGTCATATATACGAACGTGCTATCGAGAACGACTTCTGCGCCGACGTCTTCGCCGTATACGGTAATCGTGTTTTCACCGACGGTGAGTTTGATTTCCGGAGCAGGTTCTTCCGTTTCCTCAATCGTCACGGTGACGAGCTCGGAAGTGTTCCCCGTGTAGTTGAAATCGATATATTTCAGCGTGAAGGTAACGCTTGCGCCTTCGGCAAGTTGCACTACTTTGTTGTAATCGCCCATGCCGTATTCGTCAGCCTCGGTGTCCTCGAAGAAGAGGAAGCCGTTCCAACCGTCGGAAATCGCATACCAACCGTCTTTGGGCGCTTTGAACGTAACCGACGTGCCTTCGGTGGTGGCAACGAGTTTGTTTTCGCCGAGTTTCAAATCGCTTGCGTCGGCAAGAGCCATTTTAGAGAGCGTAAGCGTAGCCGTTTCGGTTGCTTCGCCGTAATGGTATACGACGTACAACTCAACCGTATCGCCTGCTGCCGCATAGAAGCTGTATACGGTTTGTAAACTGCTTACGTAGAAAGGATTATCTTCGTCTTCGGACAAATCTTTCTTGGTTGCCGTCAACGTGTAATAGCCTTCTTCCGTTGCTGTGAAGTGGATAGGGGATCTAACGTCTTTATAGAACGTCTTTTCCGTCTCGCCCACCGTCAAGGTGTATTCGGGAACAACCGTAATCGTCCAATCGAAGGTGAAATATTCGTTGCCGAGATCGTCGTATTTCACGTAGACGGTGAAAGCTTCGTTGTCAGCCGTCGTCGTGAAGGTATAGGTCGAACCGGTGGTATCGTCCCAAGAGTACGTCGAGCCGTTCATGTTTGCCGACCAAGTAAGCGAGTTCGTGGTGGTAAGCATGTACGTGCCTTTCGTCAGCATTGTAATCGTGACGGGAGTGAACACGCCTGCGACAAGCTCTGCCGAACCCGTGTTTTCCGTGATCTGCGGATCGGTTAAATTATACAAATAGTATTTGCAGGTGCAGGAGGTTTCATTATTATATGCATGCCAAGACACATAGAGGGTAACATCGCTGTCTTCTGCAACGCTGAACGTGAAACGATCGTATTTTTCACCGTCGGCAGACAAAGCGAATTCTACGGTGGAAAGCGGGTTAAGCTCGTTGTCCAATGTGTATATACCGTATGTACCTGCCGTCAAATGCAACTTGATTTCTTTGCTGGCGTTTTCCGTATCGAAAGAAAGGGTAGTGTCTTCGGGCTTTTCGTCGTCTTCAACTTCTTTAACGTCCGTCATCAAGAGGTTGAGGAAGCCTTTGTAACCCGTGACGTAGCCCGTCACCGTGACTTCTTTGTCGTTCAACGCGAATAACGTTTCGTGTTGCGCCGAGGTGGGATAGGTGATGCTTCCCTTAATTTCTGCGCCGTCGATGGCAAGGTTGTAATAGTAACTGCCTGCATATTTTGTGTTCTCTTTTACATTGAGCGTACCCGTTACGGTAACGTATTCGGGGGCAATCGAGGCGTTGGACTTATAGGCGTCGCAATCTGCCGCCGTCAAAACTTTTGCGGTGGGATATGTAACCGTAGCCGTAGAATCTTTCGTGTAAGTTGCACCCTTACCGAACTGCATAGCGTTTGCGTAGACCGACGTCGTGCCTTTTACGGTGCATACATCGCCTACTGCTACGTCGCAAGTCCACGCGTTGCCCTCATAAACGAGAATTATGCCCGTTTCGTCTTGAAGCAAGAAGCCTTGTGCGTTAACCGCAACAACCGTACCTTTGGCGGTGTATTCGCCTGCCGCGCTCGTGCGAATGGTTGCAATGTCGGTCGTTTTTACGGTGATGTCGCCACCACTCGAGGAGGAGCTGTCGCTGCCGTCCGAACCCGAAGAACCGCTGTCGGAGTTGTTGCCGCCGTTCGTGGAAGAGCTTTCGTCGGTTTTAGCGGAAGAAGAGCTTTCCTTGTCTGTCGCGGAAGAGCTGCTTTCGTCACCGAGCGAGGAACTGCTTTCAACGCTGCTGTTCGAAGAGCTGTCTTTGTTGCTTGCGAACGGGTTGCTACAACCTGCGGCAATCGTCGCACTCATCGCGCAGATTGCAAGCAATGCAATCAGTTTTGATTTTTTCATAAGAGATCTCCTTTAATAAATTATTCTTTTTTTATCTTTCTCGGGGTGTGCCCGTGAAATACGTTGGTTGTATACGGCGCAGGTGTTTACGCCGTAAAGTTGTAAAGTGTGTCATTGCAAGGTACGAACGTGTATTCTGCCGTTGCGCCGTGCCTGTCGTTTAGGCGGAAACACATGCCCGTCATTGCGAGGCACGAATGTGCCGCGGCAATCTCCGCCGATAGGCGGAAAACGGGGGTGTGTATTACGAGCGCGTCTTCCGCGGCAAGCTTGTTGGCTTGCCACGAGATTGCCACGTCGCGCGTGCCGCGCTCCTCGCAATGACAGAGGGGGGGAGCGGAAACACATGCCCGTCATTGCGAGGCACGAACGTGCCGCGGCAATCTCCGCCGATAGGCGGAAAACGGGGGTGTGTATTACGAGCGTGTCTTCCGCGGCAAGCTTGTTGGCTTGCCACGAGATTGCCACGTCGCGCGTGCCGCGCTCCTCGCAATGACAGAGGGGGGGGAGCGGAAACACATGCCCGTCATTGCGAGGCACGGAACGTGCCGCGGCAATCTCCGCCGATAGGCGGAAAACGGGGGTGTGTATTATGAGCGTGTCTTCCGCGGCAAGCCTGCGGCTTGCCACGAGATTGCCACGTCGCTCCGCTCCTCGCAATGACAGAGAGGGCGTGTGCTTCGTCGCGCGTGCCGCGCTCCTCGCAATGACAGAGGGGAAAACGGAAATACATGCCCGTCATTGCGAGGCACGAATGTGCCGCGGCAATCTCGCCGATAGGCGAAAACGGGGGTGTGTATTTCGGGCGTGTCTTCCGCGGCAAGCCTTGTCGGCTTGCCACGAGATTGCCACGTCGCTACGCTCCTCGCAATGACAGAGAGGGCGTGTGCTTCGTCGCGCGTGCCGCGCTCCTCGCAATGACAGAGGGGAAAACGGAAATACATGCCCGTCATTGCGAGGCACGAATGTGCCGCGGCAATCTCGCCGATAGGCGAAAACGGGGGTGTGTATTTCGGGCGTGTCTTCCGCGGCAAGCCTTGTCTGCTTGCCACGAGATTGCCACGTCGCGCGTGCCGCGCTCCTCGCAATGACAGAGGGGGTTACGCTTCTTCCGTTGTGGCGGATTCGGTATGCCGTTCGGTGATCTTTAATTCAAACGAGCTTTCTTTTTTGGCTACGACGTAAATTTCGATATAGGACACATCGCCTTCCACCAACGTTACGGTGATGTTTTTATTCAATGTGCCGTTCTCGTCGAAGCGGAAGCTTTCGCCGTAAATGTCGATCGACACGCCGTCCGTTTGTGCATACGCGGTCAGCAATTCGATGTCCGCCGTGTTTTCCTTCATGGAATATACGTAATACCCGAAATACTCGAAACCGTTCAGCGTGTAAATCTCTTTCGTGCTTACCGTAACTTTGCCGTTTTCGTCGGGTTCTGCCGATACGTAATCGTAATATCCGCCTACTTCGTCGTATTTAAGGGCGCAATCTTCCATGCGCGTAAAGCCCGTCGCGCTTTCTACCGTTATCGTCGCCGTCGTTGCGTTGCCGTCATATTCGAAGAATTCCAAGACAAAGCTTCTTGCGTCGGTGTTGTCGAAGGTAATGCTGAAAGGTGCATTATGGTTCTTTCCGTCGAGCTTCATCGTTACGTTCGGCGTAGCGCAAGAAACCGTATAGTAACCTTGCGGCAACGTGCAATAGTAAGATGCCAATTCGGGCAGGCTAATCTCGTTGTCGCCTTCGTCCAACGGCTTCGGATATTCTTTCGTGCCGAACGCGGGCGTCGAGTAGTAATAGCAGAGCGCGAGCCAATCGTTTTCTTCTTTCTTGTTATCTTTCGCAAAGCGTTGCAAGAAGAGGAGCAATTCGTCGTTCAACGGATATACGCCGTCCTTATTGGTGAAATCCTGATAGCATGCGCCGGGGTTGCCGCCGTATAACTCGGGACTTGCGTTTAAGAGGAAAGGCACGTAATTGTACACTTTGTAATCGCCTTCTACCGTGTAACCGTCCGAAAGGTATAACGTAATTCTATAACTGTCGGGGCCGATTCCCGTAAGCGCGCTGCCGTCCGTAAACCAACGCGACGCGCCTTTGTTGATGGCAACGTACAAAATCTTGCCGTCCGCGCTGTCGATGTGGTAGTAACCGTCGTCGCCTTTTACGTAGTTCGTATCCAAGGAAGCTTCGAGGAGAACCGCGCCGTCGGGGCCGTCAGCCGCTTTTTCCGTGCCGAGTTGCGTCGCATAGACTTTTTCCGTCACGGATTTCGGTTTCCAAGCGGGTTCTGCGATTTTTTCCATGAGGAATGTAACCTCATTCTTTCCCGTAATTTGGAAACAGAACGTTGCGCCATATTCCGAACTGTATTCGCTCGTTCCGCAGTTGAATACCAACATCTTTTCGCCGTTGTCGAGGGGTGCCGCCGCGTCCGCGCCGGTCGGCGTTACGAATTGCGTCGTACCTGCGTGGCGCGTAATCGTAGCGTTGCTGCCGCCCGAAAGGGTATGTAAAGCGTATTGTCCCGCGCCGCTTACTTTTGCGTAGATCCAAATCGTCGTTTTTCGGCTAGCCGTGCCCGTAATCGTGTAATATCCTTCTTCGGGAAGTTCGTAACGATTATAGGTGCTTCCTGCAGCCAAGCCTGCGTTATTGTTGGTGAGTTCGCACTCCGTGACGGCGGTGTAGCTTGCGTCGGTTGCCGCGGTTTTCGTGTAAGGCGCGTCTATGCCGCAATGCGTGCAACATGCTTTTTCCGTGATGTAGTAAGTGAATACGGTGACGTCCGTGAAGGTTTTGGTCGCTTTTTCGTCGTTTTCGGTTTTATAAACGTAGTCGAAGTTGTGTCCGCGCGCCGCAATCGAAGCGTAGTCCGCATGATTGTGGTCGAGCGTGCAATAGCGAACCTTTTTGCCTTCTTCGGTGCAGGTAGGGGAAGCAACCAATTCCCAGTCGCCCCATTGATGTACGCAGGTTTCGTCGCCCGTAGTACCGCCCGTGGAGGAGCTTTCGTCGTCTACGGAAGAACTACTTTCGGCGTTGCCGTTCGAAGCGCTTTCGCTTTCCGAAAGGCTTTCGCTTTGCGAAACGCTTGCGGATACGGACGCGCTGTCGTCGTTGCTACCGAACGGATTGTCGCAACCTGCGGCAATCGTCGCGCTTAACGCACAGATTGCAAGCAGCGTAATTAGTTTGAATTTTTTCATAGTATATGCCTCCATAAAATGAATACAGTGTTATGCGACAAACGTTTCCCGTTTCCGCCGAGGGAAGAGGGGAAACGTCGTCAAGATTTTTGTAAAACGTTTAAATGATATTTTCCGGCGATACTTCTTTTCTGTAATAGCAGAGAAGCAACCAAGATTTGATGTTGCCGATATCTTCGTCCGCGCCGTCGTATTTTTCCGAACGGGTAACCGTATACAGCCAAGCGAACACGTCTTCGTCTACGGCAAGATAGCCGTATTTGTTGCCTTCGTTACGCTTTGCTTCGAATACGAATTTTTTAAGTTTCGGCGTATAATCTTCGCCGTCGATATAGAACGCACGATCGGTTTCTTTGTAATTATCAGCCGAGCTGCTTATCGCCTCGAGGCTGGTTTCGTTGAAAAATTCGGTGGCGTGTATAAGATCGAGGTAGATGACCGAACCGAGCGTACCGTCCGCATTCAACGCGTGATAATAGCCGTCGCCTTCATGTTCGCCCGTGGTAGGCACGTCGTCTACGCCGTCGCCGTCGAGGTCGCCGTCGGGATTCTTATACGTATAGGTCTTTTGGGGATCGGCGTATACATAGTCGATCGCGTTGGGAAGGTACAGCTCGTTCGTGACCATGTTAAAGCTGTAAGGACCTGTCGCCGCGTTTGCCGTGTACGTATACGTTTCGCCCTTGTATTCGATATAGAAATCGTAGGTGGCGATTTCGTCCATGTAGGTCGTCAAGAGGATATAGTAGGTCTTGCCTGCCTCCATGTACGCGTAGAACTCGAAATTCCTATCCAAAACGGTGTCTCCGTTTTCGTCTTCCGTCGTTTTCCAGATAAGGTCGTCGAATTCGTATTCCAAAGAGCCGTCCGTGCCGCGGAAGAACGCGACGGAGTCGGCGTCGCCTACCGAGTATACGAAATATGCGCCCGATCTTTCGGGGGTGAACTTATATTTGAAGCCGCGAGGATTGATCGCAAACGGGATTTCGGCGGTGTTTTTGCCTTCTTTCGCTTCGATTGCCGCATGATAGGTAATGCCTTTTACGGGATCTTCCATCGGCGCTTGGTTGCCGTAGTGCTGATAATATACGCACATTTCCAACCACTCGTTCGCGTGGTTTTCGCCTTGCCACGTTTTATAGCCGCTGTTGCGTACGTTTTTGCTTTCCGCAACGATTTCCAGCACTTCGCGCAATTCTTGCGTGACGGGCGTGTAGCCGTTGTTTACCATGTTGGTATTTGCTTCCCAAGCGAAGCCTTCCATTACATCGTAGTAGTCGAACCCGTCCACGATTACATAATGATAATAAGCGAACAGCCAAACGCTTAAATCGGAGCTGAACGGCGAGGTAAGCATCATATTGGCAAACAGAATAGGGCCGTCTGCGGTGTTTACGTGATAATATCCGTCCGTTTCGTTGTAGACGGGGGTAATATAGTGCTTGAACTGCGTCGTTGCGTTTGCGTCCGTGTTTTTGCCCGTTGCCGCGTGGCGGAATACCAAAGCGTCTACTTCGTCCGTATGCTGTAAGCGCATGTTTTTGATCTTTGCGATATCATCGCCCTCCGACGTGTCGGAGTCTTTGTAGAAAAGCAATTCCAATTCGTGCGTGCCCGCTTCGTCGATGTTCGCTTCGAATACATACGCGTTGCACGTTTGCCACTGTGTGTTTAATCCGGAAATCTGCTGTACGATGACGCCGTCCAAGAGCACGTACAAAACGTCGGTGTCTTCCGAGCTGACGTAGTAATCGAAACTCAGGGAATCGCCGGGTTCGGCATAGAAATCCGCATACATCGTCGCGTATGCGCCGTGTAAATTCTTAATCGGCGTTTCCAACGATTTGCCGTCGTCGGTGATCACCCAAGGCCAAGCGTATTCGTCCTTTTCGCCGTCTTTCGGCGCGAAACGATAGCTGAACGTATCGCTACCGGGGCTGAGTACGTTTTTCACGTCGTCCGCCGAGGGGGCTTCCACGTCGGGTTTCACCTGCGTTTTGCCTTCATCGCCGATGTCGTCTTCGCCCGTGCCCGAAATGACGGTCGATTGATAATCGTCGACGAGGAACAGCTCGAAACGGCTGGTGAAGTCGATCATATCCGTCATGCTGCCCGTGTGCATAAAGGTAACTACGCCGTAACGATCGATGAAAATCGTGGTGGGGTACGCGCTTAAACCGAACGCGCTCGTTAAACTGAACGTGCTTCCGTCTGCGTTAAATACGTTTTCGTAAGAAATCATCGGCATGTCGAGCCCGTTGCTTGCCTTGTAGTTCGCCACGGCGGAATTGCCGTCGTATGCGCTGATGGCAAGCACTTCTACCTTGTCCTTGTAGGCGCGATACGCGCTGTTGAGGGCGGGGAACTCGTTCCTGCAAGGGCCGCAATTCGCGTACCAGAAGTTGAGCATCACCAATTCTTTTTCTTCGAAAATTTTAGAAAGGGTATGGCTCGTTCCGTCGCTGTCTTTTACGGAAAAATCGTGCATGACGTTGCCGAGCGAATAGGTCAAACCAATCGAAGCTTTTTCCGAAATAACGCCCGTCGCGCGAAGAGCAATGACGGTCGTCGTGCCTGTTTTCGCGCTCGTTTTATATTCTTTGCTCGCATCCGTCGCCGTATAGCCTTCGGGGGCGTTCAACAAAACGATTTTGTATTCGCCGAGCTCGGTGATTTTTTCGTTTGAGAAATCGGCGTTGCCTTTTGTGTTCGTTTTTGCCGAAGCGATAACATCCTCGCCGTCCATCAAACGCACGGTTACGCCTTTCAAACCGTAGCCGCTCGGCGTTTGTACGCTTACGCGGTATACGAAATCGGTGTTTTCTTCATCGCCTTCGTCGCTCGAATTATCGTCTACGGACGAGCTGCTTGTCGTGCTCGAGGATGAAGAGCCCGAGTTGTCGTTGTCGCAGGCGGTTGCCGTAAATCCTGCGCCGAGTACGCACAGAAACGCCGTTATGCCGAGAAGAGTTGTTTTGATTTTTTTCATGTATTAAAACTCCAAATGATGTTTTCGATTAGTCTTTTAAGGTGAGCGTAATAGCTTCAAAGTTTGCGGAGGTCGTCGTAGGACCGTCAAATGCAAGTTCTTCGCCGTCGCGTAATAAGTGAATATCGTATACGCCTGCTTCAAGGGGAGCACCTTTTTTCTGCGATGAAGCAATTCTGCCGTTTTCGTCAAGATTGCCGATAGGGAAACATGTCCCTTCAAGCCCCCCGATACACACTTGCAAGAAAATATTCGTTCCCGCAGGCGTGCCGTCGGCGTTTTTTACGTAGAATACGTATGCGTCGGTCTGTTCCGCCGTCGAGCTGCTTGCGCTGCTTTCCGTGCCGCCGTTACAAGCCGTCGCCGTTATTGCCACGCCGAAAGCGCAGGTAATCGCCAAACAAAGCGCGGCAAGCTTTTTGAGTTGTTTCATGTGTTTTGCCTCCGATGAAGCGAGGAGGTTTCTCCGTCCGCTTCTATGATATTGATAAAAATTTTTAACGAGATAGTTGGTTGTTCCGCGCCGATCCTGCGGATCGCCGCGAGATTGCCGCGTCGCTTTGCTCCTCGCAATGACGAGGGAATAAAACGGAGCGTGTGTTCCGCGGCAATTCAATGGATTGCCACGAGATTGCCACGGCGCGTTCGTGCCTCGCAATGACGGGGGAGAAGCATTTCATGACAACTTTAATGACAACGGGCGTGCGCCGTACCGTCTTTGGCAGAGGTCGGTGTTCCGCGGTGCTTCGCGCCTTGCAACGGCAGAGGGCGTTTTGTGACGGCTATAATCCTTTCGACGGGGCGAAAGGATATGCTACGCCACTGTATAATTATCTACATTTTACCATGAAATCAATGAAAAATCAACCGTTTTTAGGGGGAAAAACACATTTTTTCATCGCGCACGCACGCGTTTATGCGTTTTCGGGGTAAAAAAACAAAAAGAATCGCCGCAAAATCGTTCGCCGCGATTCTTTATTATATATAGTGTATGTATCACAATCGATTTATCCGATTGATTTTATCGAAAAATCGGTAAAACGAATTGCTTTGACGCGTGACTCAGTGCAAGAGGCTTGCCGCTTCTTTGTCGCAGATAACGGTGACGAAGGGGTGCAGTTGCAATACGGAAGCGGGCAACGACGGCGTTATTTTGCCTTGCACCATGCCTTGGACGGCTGCGGCTTTGTTTTTGCCCGAAACGACCATGAGGATCGATTTCGCCTGCATGATGTTTTTGATACCCATGGAAAGCGCCTGACGGGGCACTTCGTCGATAGAGGCGAAAAGACGGGAGTTGTCTTTTATCGTGTTCTCGGTGAGGTCTACGAGGTGGGTGAGGGAGTCGAAAGGGGTGTTCGGTTCGTTGAAACCGATGTGCCCGTTCGAGCCGAGCCCGAGTACCTGTACGTCCTGTTTCATGCTTTCGAGCAGTTTGTTGTAGCGGTCGCATTCCGCCTGCGCGTCGGGCGCGCTGCCGCAAGGGAGATTGGTATGCTTTTGGTCGATATCGATACGATCGAAAAGGTTCTTGCGCATGAAATACGCGTAGCTTTGGTCGTGATCGGCGTTCAACCCTACGTATTCGTCCAAATTGACGGTGGATACGTTTTTATAGGAAGTGCCGTTCTCTTTGCAGTCTTTCGCCATGCAATCGTACATGCCGATCGGGCTCGAACCCGTTGCAAGCCCGAGGACGGCGCGGGGATTGTTCTTTACGATGCCGATGATAATCTCGGCTGCTTTTTTGCTCATCTCGTCGTAGTTTTCCGTAATGATTACGTTCATAAAACACCTCGAAAAAATATTTTTACGTTATCATTATATGCCTTGCGCGGACAAAGGTCAAGCGTTTTTTGAGAAAAAGCGGAGAAATTTTCCGAAGAATTTTGTTTTTTTGCGGTAAAAAGCTTTGACAAGTCGGAAAAAATGTGTTATAGTTATATAGCTTTTTTGAGAAGCGCAATGCAGAGTCGTGCAGAAGTACCCAAGAGGCTCAAGGGGCTCCCCTGCTAAGGGAGTAGCATCAGTGATGGTGGCACGAGTTCAAATCTCGTCTTCTGCGCCAATGCCGAAAACACCCCGAAACGGGGTGTTTTTTCTCGGCTTAGGGCTATTAAAAGCTTTGAAAAAACGGCGGCGGAGTGCCGCTTTGAAGGGGAGGATCGCAAATGCAAAAGAAAATCGGTAAACTTCGGACGTTTTTCGGAGAATTCAAAACGTTCATCACGCGCGGAAACGTGTTCGATATGGCTGTCGGCGTTATCGTCGGCGGTGCGTTTACTGCCATCGTAAACGGCTTGGGTAACTATATTTTGAAACCGATCATCAATTGGCTTATCGCTTTGGTGCTCGGCAGAGAGGGGCTTAGCAACGTCGTCACGTATTTGCCGAAGGGAAAAGTTTATAAAGACGTATTGGACGCGAGCGGCGCGGTTATCGGCAAGGAGATCGACATGGCGGCTTCGTTTTATATCGATTGGGGCTCGTTTATCAGCGCGATCATCAATTTTTTCATCACCGCGTTCGTGTTGTTTATGCTCGTGCGCGCGATGAATAAAATCGCGGAGGCGAATAAGCGAATTGCCGAAGGCATCGACTTGGACGAGCAAATGGAACTTTACGAAATTCGTCGGGAACGGCGCGTATCGAAGAAGGAAGCGCGGCGGATTTACGAGGCGCGCGTAGAAGCGTTGCGCGCGGAAAAAGCGGAAGAAACCCGTCGGGCGGAGGCGGAAGCTGCGGAAGCGGCGGCGGAAGAAGCGCGGCGCGCGGAAGAAAAAGCGACGGCGAATACGCGGCTTTTGGAAGAAATCCGCGATATTTTGAAGAGCAAATGATTTTTTGCGAACGGAAGTTCGCGTTATTTGCGAAAATCGTTTGACTTTTTTTCGCAAAATCTATATAATACTATGCAAGAACCATAAAGGCGATGAAAAAGCAGGCGTTTTTCAACGCCCCCTTTCGCAGAGAGCGCGTCCGCAGGCTGGAAGGCGCGCAAGGGGAGAGAAACGCCCTTTCACTTTGGAGCTGTTTTTTTGAGCCCGTTTCGGGGGTAGGAAAAAACGCAAGCCGCGGCGTTACGGCGGAAAGGAAGGCGCGAGACGTTGCGTTTCGCGTGAAAGCAGGTGGTACAGCGGAATTATTCGCCCTGCGCGTTATGCCGACGCGTAGGGCGTTATTTTTTAGAAAAGGATACGAATCGGAGGCTGATATGAAAGAAAAAATCGAAAGTTTGCGCAAGGAGATCGAAACCCTTATCGCAACGACGAAAACGGGCAGGGCACTTTACGAAGCGAAAGTCCGTTTTCAAACGGACTTAAAGACGATTATGAGCGGTATGCGCGATTTGCCGAAAGAGGAACGCCCTGCGTTCGGCAAGGTCGTCAACGAGTTTAAGCAGTATATGGAAGAAAAATTCGAGGCGCGCGCCGTTTCCGTGCGGAAAATGGAGTTGGAGGCGCAATACGAAAAAGAACGCGTGGACATCACCATGCCGGGAAAAGTGTATAAGGCAGGCGCGTTGCACCCGATTACGCTTGTGAAAAACGAGCTTATCGACATTTTTTCGGGCATGGGCTTTAAGGTGTTCGAAGGTCCGGAAATCGAAACGGACTACTACAACTTCACCGCGTTGAATACGCCGAAAGATCACCCTGCGCGCGATATGCAGGATACTTTCTATCTCGCGGACAATCTTCTTTTGCGCACGCAGACTTCCGCAGGGCAGATCCGCGTTATGGAAAAGCAAGCTCCCCCGATCAAGATACTTTCCCCCGGAAGAGTGTTCCGTTCGGACGACGACGCGACGCATTCGCCGATGTTCCACCAAATGGAAGGGCTTGTCGTGGACAAGGGCATTACTCTGTGCGATTTGCAGGGTATGTTGGCGGAGTTC
Organism: uncultured Clostridia bacterium; assembly: GCA_964459515.1. Lineage (GTDB taxonomy): Bacteria > Bacillota > Clostridia > Christensenellales > Borkfalkiaceae > Scatosoma. Next base: position 21,406 of record CAYWML010000002.1, read on the forward strand.
GCCAAGAAAATGTTTACTTCCTCTACGAAAGTGCGTCTGCGCCCGTCTTATTTCCCGTTTACCGAACCGAGCGTGGAGGTGGATTTGAGCTGTTCGGAATGCGGCGGCAAGGGTTGCCGACTTTGCAAAGGTACGGGCTGGATAGAAGTGCTCGGCGCAGGTATGGTCAATCGGCACGTGTTGGAAAATTGCGGCGTAGATCCCGAGGAATACAGTGGTTTTGCGTTCGGCATGGGTATCGAACGGATTGCCATGCTGAAATACGGCGTCAACAATATCAAAACGCTGTTTGAAAACGATACGCGCTTTTTAGAGCAATTCGAGGAATAAGGAGAAGAAAAAATGAAAGTACCTTTCAGTTGGTTAAAGGATTACGTAGATATAGACGTCACCGCGCAAGAGCTTGCGGATAAGCTGTTTTCTTGCGGCTTCGAAGTGGAAGAGCTTGCCTATCTCGGCGCGAAAATCGATCGCGTGGTCGTCGGCGAAGTGAAAGCGTTGACGCCGCATCCCGACAGCGACCATATGCAGATTTGCGTGGTGGATTGCGGAGAAAAATACGGCAGGGAATTGCAGATCGTAACGGGTGCGCCCAACGTATACGTCGGCATGAAAACGCCTTGCGCGCTCGACGGATCGACGGTGGCGGAAAGCGATCCCGCGAAGCTGGAAAAATCCCCCGACGGCATAAAAAAGATCAAAAAAGGGAAGCTTCGCGGCGTGGAATCTTTCGGTATGCTTTGTTCGGGCGAGGAACTCGGCATTAACGACGATTTTTATCGCGGCGCGGAAGTGAACGGCTTGCTGGATTTGGAAAAGGACGCACCCGTGGGCGAGGATATCAAAAAAATCGTCGGCTTGGACGATTGGATATTCGATATTTCGGTGACGGCGAACCGTCCCGATTGTCAGTGCGTTTTCGGTATCGCGCGCGAAGTGGCGGCGGTATTGCATAAGCCTTTGAAAACGCCCGACGTTTCCTATACGGCGCATAAGACGAATGCCGCGCCCGTTTCCGTAGAGGTGCGCGCGGCGGAGTTGTGCCCTCGCTACGTCGGGCATTACGTGGAGAACGTATCGGGCGGAGAAACGCCTGCGTGGATGCGCAGACGGCTCGCTTTGTCGGGGTTGCGTTCGATCTCGCCGATTGTGGATATTACGAATTTCGTATTGTTGGAACTGGGGCAACCGATGCACGCTTTCGACGCGGACGACCTCGGCGATAGAAAGATCGTCGTTCGTCGCGCGGAGAACGGGGAAAAGATCGTCACCTTGGACGAAAAAACGTTTACGCTTTGTTCGGACAATCTCGTCATCTGCGACGGGAAGAAGCCCGTCGCGCTGGCAGGGATTATGGGCGGCTTGAACAGCGAGATAAAGTCGACGACGAAGAACGTGTTTTTCGAGTCGGCAAAGTTCGCGCGGGACAACGTGCGCAAGACTTCGCGTTCGCTCGGGCAGTCGTCCGATTCCTCTTCCCGTTTTGAAAAGGGCGTGGACGCGTATACGAACGGCTTCGGTATGGATAGGGCTTTGCACCTCATCGAGGAACTCGGTTGCGGCGTGGTTACCGATATGCGCGCGGACGTGTGCGCCGCCGATTTAACGCCGCGTACCATGACGGCGAGCTTGCGGAAGATAAACGCTCTTCTCGGCATCGAAGTGCCGAAAACGGAAGTATCGGCTATTTTGGAGCGGTTGCATTTCAAACCCGTTATCGACGGCGATGTATTGAAGGTGGAAATTCCCGGGTATCGCGACGACGTGGACGGGTATGCCGATCTTGCCGAGGAAGTTATTCGTATGTACGGCTACGAACATATTACGCCGACGTTTTTGGACTGCGCGCGCGTTACGGGCGGCGGCTTGGATACGCGGCAGAAGCAGGAATTGCATTTGAAAAATCTGTTGCGCGTGCAGGGATATTCCGAAGCGTATAACTATTCTTTCTATTCGCCGAAAGATTTCGATTTGATGAAAATTCCCGAAGACGGAGCGGAACGTAACGCCGTCCGCATTTTGAATCCTATCAGCGAAGAGCTTTCGGTGATGCGTACTTTCCTCGCGCCGTCCATGTTGATGAACGCCGTGCGAAATATCCGTCGCGGCAACGACGTCGGCAGACAGTTCGAGGTGGCGAATATTTATATTCCGCGCGCCGCAGGGGAACAGCCCGAGGAACGCAAGCACGTCGTGCTCGGCGTGTGGGGCGGCAACAACGATTTCTTCGATTTGAAAGGCGCGGTAGAGCGTATCGGCGAAACGTTCCATTTGAATCTTTCGTACGAGCGCGCGGAAAAATCTTTCCTGCACCCCGGCGTTTCGGCAACCGTATTTTCGGATAAAAAAGCGGTGGGATATATCGGTGAACTCGACCCTGCTATTGCCCTTTCGCTCGGTTTGGATAAAAAAGTCTACCTCGGGGAGCTGGACCTCGCCGCGCTTTACGAAGCGATGGACGACGGCATTCGGTATAGCAATCTTCCGAAATTCCCTGCCGTCATGCGCGATTTGGCGTTGCTTGCGGACGAGAAACTTACCTGCGCGGAGATCGAAGCGGTGCTTTGCGGTTCCTGCAAGTACGTGACGGCGGCGAAACTGTTCGACGTGTATCGCGGCGGACAAGTGCCCGAAGGCAAGAAGAGCATGGCGTTCACCTTGACGTTTACGCCCGACGCGAACGCGGAAAAAGCGTTTACGCCCGAAATGCTGGACGGCTACGTTAAGAAAATACTCGGCAATTTGAAATTTAAGCTGGGCGTGGAGCTGCGATGAGCAGAGGCGAAAAAATAAAAAGCTACGGCTTTTTCAACGTGGATAAGCCGTCGGGGATCGTTTCTTCAACGGTCGTCAATAAACTCAAATGGCTGACGGGCGCGCCGTGCGGACATCTCGGCACGCTCGATCCGCTCGCGAGCGGCGTTTTGCCCGTCGGCGTGGGGAACGCGACGCGGCTGTTCGATTATTTTTTGAATAAGGAAAAAACGTATATCGCCGAGTTTACTTTCGGCGTTTCCTCCGATACTTTGGATTCGACGGGGACGCTGATTCGTGGGGGGCATGTACCCGACGAACGGGAAATTGCGGCGGTGCTTCCGTCCTTTTTCGGCGATATTATGCAGTTGCCGCCGAAGTATAGCGCGAAGAACGTCAACGGGAAGCGCGGCTACGAATTGGCGCGTGCCGGAATAGAGTTCGAGCTTGCCCCGAAACAAGTGCATATTTACGATATCGCGTTGTTGGGGCGCGCGGAGAGCGAAAACGCCTATCGTTTGCAAATTCGTTGCGGCGGCGGCACGTACATTCGTTCTTTGGCGCGCGATATAGCCGCCGCACTCGGCACACAGGCGGTGATGAGCGGTTTGCGGCGTACGCAAAGCGGCACGTTTACGGAAGCGGAAGCCCTTCCTTTTTCCGTTTTTGCACAAGATCCGCCGCTCGCGGAATTGGAAAAATATCTGATTCCGACGGAGTGCGTGTTGCCGTTTTCGCGATTGCCTTTGACGGCGCGCGAAGAGGAGCGTTTGACGCACGGGCAATGCGTACCGACGGCGGCGACGGACGGACTGTATAAAATCTATCGGGAGGGCTGCTTTTACGGGATCGCCGAAGTAAAATACGGCAGGGCGAAAGCCAAGACGAAATTATGTTGAACACGGTGCGTTTGACGGAAAAAGCGACGAAGGGCGCGGCGATGCTGTTGGGCGGTTTCGACGGGTTGCATATCGGGCATCGGCGGCTGTTGGCGCAGGCGAAAAGGACGGGGCTTCCCGTCGGGGCGATGACGATCGTCGGCGGCAAAGGGACGGACAGTCTGTTTACGCCGCGCGAACGGGAGCTTATTTTTCGGGAAGTCGGCGTGGACTTCGTATTCGAGTTGCCCTTTGCGGAGATCAAGGCGATGTCGCCGCAAGCGTTTTTGGAATTGCTCGTCGCGGAGTTTTCCCCGAAGCGGTATATTTGCGGCGAGGATTTTCGTTTCGGCGCAGGGGCGGCAGGCACGCCTGCGCTGTTGCGCGCGCTCGGCGCGGAGGCGGATGTTTTGCCGCTTCTGGAAAAAGACGGGGAAAAAATCAGTTCGGGCGGTATTAAACGGCGAATTGCGGCAGGAGAAGTCGCGACGGCGGCGGAGCTTCTCGGGCAACCCTTTTTTCTGCTCGGCGAAGTGGTTTCGGGGCGGCAAATCGGCAGAACGCTGGATTTTCCTACGGCGAATATGCTTTACCCGAACGGGAAACGCGCCCCGAAGATCGGCGTGTACGAAACGCGCGTTTGCGTGGACGGGCGCGTTTATAAGGGTATCACGAATTACGGCGCGCGTCCGACGTTCGATAACGCCGAAGTGCTGACGGAAACTTATTTGGACGGCTTTACGGGGAACTTGTACGGACGGGAACTTCGCGTGGAATTCGTGCGCCGTTTACGCGACGCGCAACGCTTTGAAACGGCGGAACTTTTACGGGCACAATTGCAAAAAGACATAAGGCAGGTACGAGGCGAATGATAAAATTCGGACCAAGCGGAAATTGCGAGAGCTTCTATGCGGAGGGGCATTCTCGGACGGAGGAAGCGGCGGCGTTCGTTAGGGAGCGCGGCTTGGATTGTTTTGAATACTCTTTCGGGCGCGGCGTGCGTATGTCGGCGGAAACGGCGCGTTCGATAGGCGCGGCTTTTGCGGCGGCGGAGGTGGAAATCTCGGCGCATGCGCCGTATTTTATCAACTTTTCCAATCCCGACGACGAAATGGCGGAAAAATCGTACGGTTACGTGCTGGATACGGCGGTTGCGTTGCGGCAAATGGGCGGAAAACGCATCGTTTTTCACCCTGCGGCGCAGGGAAAAGCAAGCCGCGAGGCGGCGGTCGCGTTGGCGGAAGAGCGCTTGAAACGGTTGCGCGATCTCGTCTACGAGCGCGGATTGCAAACCATGACGTTTTGTCCCGAAACGATGGGCAAACTCGCCCAAATCGGCACGGTGGAGGAAATCGTTCGGTTTTGTAAAATCGATCCGATTTTCGTGCCTTGCGTGGACTTCGGACATATCAACGCGCGGGAACACGGTTCGCTGAAAACCGTCGAGGATTATCGTTCTCGCCTCGAATACATGATAGGGGAGCTGGGCATGGAGCGAATGCGGCGTTTACACGTGCATTTTTCCAAAATAATGTATTCGGCGAAAGGGGAGATTAAGCACCTCACGTTTGCGGATACGGAGTACGGTCCCGAATTCGAGCCGTTGGCGATCGCTTTGAAAACGCTCGGCTTAGAGCCGTATATCGTCAGCGAATCGGCAGGTACGCAGGCGGAGGACGCCGCGGAAATGAAGCGAATTTACTTTTCCGAATAAATTTTGCGCGCTTGCGCGTGATTTTTTAGGGGAATATATCGTCGTACACTTGACGAAACGGTTTTTTTCTGTTACAATAATTATGGCGAAGCGTTGCGGAATGGCATTCGCTATCGTCCAAAGAGGCTCGATATGGTGATTACGAACGGCAAAAAGATATTTTCGCTTTGCGACGCGGACGCGGTGTATACCCGTTGCGAGTATTTAATCCGTTACATTACGGGATTTACGGCGGAGGACGGCGCGGTGGTCGTGGATAAAAACGGTACGACGTTGTATACCGATTCCCGTTATATGGAAGCCGCGGAAAAGCTTTTTCGCGGAACGGACGTCACGCCCGTGCTTTGGAAAAAACGCACCGTTGCCGATGTTTTGCAGGGCTACAATCGGGTGGCGATTGCCTATTCGGAAACGAAATATACCGAGTATCTTCGCTTGGCGGAGCTTGGCTGTACGCTGGTGAACGCGGACGAAGCGTTTCGTTCCGCCATGCTTGTCAAAAACGAGCAGGAGCTTGCCTGCATTCGGCGCGCTTGCGAAATTGCCGAAGACGCGTTCAATGCGTTGTTGCCCGAAATCAAGGAGGGCATGACGGAGTCGGAAGTCGCGGCGTTGTTGGAATACAACATGCGTATGCTCGGCGCGCAGGGTACTTCTTTCGATACGATCGTGGCGTTCGGGGCGCATGCGGCTGTTCCGCATCACGAAACGGGTACGACGAAGCTTCGTTTCGGCGACGAAGTGCTTATCGATTTCGGTTGCCGCGTGAACGGGTACTGCTCGGATATTACGCGCACATTTTTGTTCGGCGACGACGGAAAGCACGAGGAGTTTAAGCGCGCGTACGAAGCGGTGCTTGCAGCGCACGAAGCGGTGAAAGAAAAACTCGTTTCGGGTATGAACGGTAAAGAGGGCGACGCGATCGCACGCGAATATCTGACGGAGCGCGGCTACGGCGAATTGTTTACGCATTCTTTGGGGCACGGCGTGGGGTTGAATATCCACGAAGCGCCTTGGGTTACGCCGACGAAGCGCGGCGAAGAATTCGTGCTGACGGACGGCATGGTGTTTTCGGACGAACCCGGGGTATATAAAGCAGGCGAATACGGTATTCGTATCGAAGATACCGTGACGTTGCAAAACGGAAAAGTGAAAAGCTTTATGAGCAAAACGCAAAGAAAGCTTTTGATTTTATAAAATTCAAAAATTATTTAGGTAATACAAGACAAGGAGAAAAATTGTATGGCACAGATTTTGGCAGGCGATATTCGTAAAGGCGTAACTTTCGAGTACAAGAGCGGCGTTTACACCGTAACGGATTTCCAGCACGTAAAGCCGGGTAAAGGCGCGGCGTTTGTAAGAGCAACGTTGAAAAACGTAGTTACGGGACAGGTTTTGTCCAATGAAACTTTTAACCCGACCGCAAAGCTCGAAACCGCGCAGGTGGAAACGAAGAAAATGACGTATTCCTACTATGACGGCGAATTCTACGTATTCATGGACGAGGAATACAATCAGGAGATGCTTTCTTACGATCAGGTAGAGGAAGCCTTGAAATATATCAAAGAAAACGATATGGTAACGGTGAAATTCCTTTACGGAAAGGCATTCTCCGTCGAACCCGAAAACTTTGTCGAGTTGAAGGTCATCGAGGCAGAGCCGGGCGTAAAGGGCAACACGGCGACCAACGTAATGAAAAACGCGAAAGTGGAAACGGGTGCAACGATTCAAGTTCCCATGTTCGTGGAAGAGGGCGAAACGATCCGTATCGATACGAGAACCGGCGAATACATGAGCCGCGTTTGATTTTCGCTTGTTTTATGCTTAAAAATGCAGGATAGCGATATCCTGCATTTTGTCGTACGCGCGCGTGGGCGTCGTTTGGGCGAAAATAAACGTTTCTATCGTTTAACGCGTACATGGTATAGGGATTTTATACAATGCAATGACGGGCGTGTGTTTTCGCTTAGCATGTCATTGCGAGGAGCAAAGCGACGAAGCAATCTCGTGGTAATCCGCAGGATTGCCGCGGAAAACAGGCTCGGAATAGTTGCTTCCGTTTCCGCCTGCGGCGGAGATTGCCGCGGCACATTCGTGCCTCGCAATGACGGGCGTGTGTTTCCGCTTAGTATGTCATTGAGAAGAGCAACGCGACGAAGCAATCGCGAGGCAATCCGCAGGATTGCCGCGGAAAACAGGCTCGGAATAGTTGCTTCCGTTTCCGCCTGCGGCGGAGATTGCCGCGGCACATTCGTGCCTCGCAATGACGGGCGTGTGTTTCCGCTTAGTATGTCATTGAGAAGAGCAACGCGACGAAGCAATCGCGAGGCAATCCGCAGGATTGCCGCGGAAAACAGGCTCGGAATAGTTGCTTCCGTTTCCGCCTGCGGCGGAGATTGCCGCGGCACATTTGTGCCTCGCAATGACGGGCGCGCGTTTTCGCTTACGGTGGAGATTGCCACGGCACATTTGCGGAGAGCTTAGCGGCATTTCGCAACGACTTAAATTAGGAGAAAAAACATGAAAGCAGTGGTACAGCGCGTAAAACGCACGCGCCTTTTGGTGGACGGCACGTTGATTTCCGAGATACCGTTCGGATTGACGGTGTTTCTCGGCGTAAAAACGGGGGATACCGAAAAAGAGGCGGAGTATATCGTCAAAAAAATCGCAGGCTTGCGAATTTTCGAGGACGAACAAGGAAAAATGAATCTTTCCGTAAAGGACGTCGGGGGCGAAGTGCTTCTCGTGTCCCAGTTCACGTTATACGGCGATACTTCACACGGAAATCGCCCGAGTTTTACGCTTGCCGAGCGTCCCGAGCGCGCAAAACCGCTTTACGAATACGCCGTGCAAGCTTTGGGAAAATACGGAATAATCGTGAAAAAGGGCGTGTTCGGCGCGGATATGCAAATCGAACAACACAACGACGGCCCCGTTACCGTTTTATTGGAAACATAGGCTGTTTTCGATACGATTTTTTTGAAAAAGGAAGAAAAAAACGTGCAATCGCTTGCTAACGAAAACGGCATGTGTTATAATATATCCGATCTGAAATCTACAAGGAGATAATTTTATGAAAAAATCAAAACTGATTGCTTTGCTTGCAATCTGCGCAATGAGTGCGACAATAGCCGCAGGTTGTAACAACCCGTTCGCAAGCAACCAAGAAAGCTCTTCAAGCGGCAAGGTTGAAAGCAGTTCCGTGCTCGGTGACGAAAGCAGCTCCTCGACGGAAGATAAAGAAAGCTCTTCTTCCGTTAAGACCGACGACAGCTCGTCCTCGAGCGGTGCGGTGCAATGGATGTATGAAGATTTCACGGCAGAGGAAAAGGCACTCTTTACGACATACATAGGCGAAGTTATTCCTTTCCTGCCGAACAACGAATATTACGTAGAGGGCTATTACGAAGAGAGCGATTACGAAAACGGCTTGTGTTTCTATACAATCGGTAACTCCGAAGACGATTTTGAGGCGTACAGAGAACTTCTCGTTGAGGAGGGTTATACTTATTCGGGATCGGATACGGACGAATATGACTATACTTGGTATCTTTTTGATAAGGGTAACATCATGATTGACGCCATTTGGTACGAATGGGAAGAAGACGGAGAAAGCGGCACAGCGGTAGAGATTTACGTCGCCGTAGACGACGATGACGACGATGACGGTGACAACGACAAAGATGACGACGATGCGCAATCGGAAATGATAACGCTTACGTCGAAAAATATGGGGTTGGTAAAACAATATCCCTCTTCCGCGACAAGCGTAACTGTGGAAGGCACGACTTTCTCCTATGAAATGATCGGCGATTTTGGCGACGGAATTCAATGGAAGAAAAGAGGCGAGGGTAAGCTGTGGAATGAAACGGCAATCGGCGGTGGCGTAGCGGCAATCGTCTTGACATCGAGCAAGTCGACGTCCGAATATAAATTTACGCTGGCTTTGGGCAACACTTCGGCTTGTACGGATGCGACGGTGACGGTGGATGAAGCGTATAGCGATACTCTTGTTATCACGGTTAACGGCTCGTATACCTATTTTAAGTTAATCAACCAAGGCGGCGCACAGTATTTCAGCTCCATTGAGATTTATTGCGGTTCGTACGACGGCTCTTCGGGCGGATCTTCGGACAATGACGGTGGCTCTTCGGGGGGCGGCTCTGCGACGGATGACGGGGATTTGATTACGAATGCGGGTAAAGGCTTGCCTACGGGTGAGAACGGCGTATATACGGTAGATTTCACGAAAGCGACGTATGCGAAAAACGTAACGGAACTTGCGGATTATCTGGACGGCTGTCCCACGACGGGCAACGTAAAAGTACTGGTCATTCCCGTACAGTTCAGCGATAAAAAAGCGCCGAGCAATTATTCTTTGACGACGCTTAACAATGCTTTCAACGGTACGAACGGCACGACGGATTATTATTCCGTTGCGGAATATTATAAAAAGTCGAGCTACGAAAAGCTGAATTTGGAATTCGTCGTTATGGACGAGTGGTTCACCGCAAGCAAAACAAGCTCCTATTACATAAACTACGTAGCGGATGTGGGCGACTATCAACTTTCCATCGGCGACCAATTGGTTATGGACGAGGCGTTGGCGTACTGGAGCGAAACGATCGATTTGTCGCAGTTCGATTCGGATGGGAACAAGGTAATCGACGCGGTCGTATTGATCAATTCTTTGGATATCGACTACGAAGTGGATATGCAGTGGGCGTATCGCTATTGGAATTATTATACGAACGCTGACGGGGATTATTACGAATACGACAATGTGTCCGCAAACGATTACCTTTGGGCTTCCTATCAGTTCTTGTTTGAGGACGACAACGGCGGCTTTACGAATACGAACGCGGTGAATACGTACACGTTTATTCACGAATTCGGACACGTGCTCGGGGCGGACGATTACTACGATACGGCGGACAGCGACGAAAACAGCAACGGACCTATGGACGGATACGACGTCATGGACGCGGCTACGGCGGATCATTGCGCGTATACGAATTTAACTACGGCTGGTTGACGACTTCTCGTCTGGTGGTTGCGGAAACGTCGGTGACGTTGACGCTGGACGCGTTTTCCAAGGCTGGCGATACCGTTATCATCGCCAACAACTGGGACGACAAATTGGGCATATACCAAGAATATTTCATTGTCACCTATTACACGAACGACGGGTTGAACAGCGGCAACGGCTTCGGCTTGTTCGAGGAAGAGGGGATTGTCGTATATCACGTCAACGCTTCTTTGTATCCCGTAGAATACGGCGGAGAAACTTATTACAATATCTATAACACCAACACGGACGTGTCGGACGAGAACGGTTACGGTACGGAAAATAATCTTATCGAGCTTGTTTCGGCGAAGAACGGCTACGTATTCGGCGAAAACGATTCTCTTTCCGCTTCGGTAAAGGACGATTCGGGCAATAAAATTGCATACGTGTTTACGGTAAATTCGCTCGAAAACGGTACGGCAACGATTACGTTTAGCAAAAACGCATAACGAACGCGAAGGAGCAAATTGTGGCAAAGCTATATTTTAAGTACGGAGCGATGGGTTCTTCCAAGACGGCAAACGCGTTGATTACGAAATTCAATTACGAGGAACGCGGCATGCGCGTGTGGCTGATAAAACCGTCCGTGGACAATCGCGACGGGGCAACCGTCGTGCGCTCCCGTATCGGGCTTTCGGCAGAGGCGTACGTCGTTTCTCCCGAAACGGATATCTATGCGGAATACGCGCGGCATCGCGATTGTCACGTGATTATCGCGGACGAGTGCCAATTCCTGACGGAAAAGCAGGTGGACGAATTGCGGCGTATCGTGGACGAGCTGAATATACCCGTATTGTGTTACGGTTTGCGGACGGATTTCTTGACGCGTTTGTTCGAGGGTAGTCGGCGGTTGTTCGAGGTTGCGGATTCCGTGACGGAAATCAAGACGATTTGCGCTTGCGGAAAAAAGGCGATTGTCAACGCGCGTATCGACGGCGACGGAAAAATCGTCACGTCGGGCGGACAAATTTTAATCGGCGGCAACGATTCGTACGTGGCGATGTGCCATACTTGCTGGAAACGCGCCATTGCCGAACAAAACTAACGAGAGCGGAACGGAAACGGCGGTTTTCCGTTCCGTTATTTTATGCGCATTACGCGCGGAAATAAAATTATCGCTTATTTCCTTGAAAAAATCGAAGAAACGTGGTATAATGATAAAAGACAAGAAACAAAGGAACTTTCATGCAAAACAATTTTTATAAAGAAACAAAGAAACGGACGGGGCAGGTACGCGACGAACGCAAAACTTCGCACGGAAAAGGCGGCGCGCCTATATATACCGCCGCGTATAAAGTCAACCGTAGCGATACGCTGTTGGAGTTCTTGTTGCGAAAATGCGCGACTTCGCGCAATAACGTGAAATCGCTCCTCGCAAGGCGGCAGGTGCTCGTCAACGGGAGCGTGGCTACGCGCTACGATTTTCCGTTGGCAAAAGACGACGAGGTGAAACTTTCCAAACAGCCCGTACGCGAGGATGCGAAGAACGGGAATTCGACGGCGCGGCGGCGAGAACCGCGCGCGCATACGGGAAAATCCGCCTTACAGATTGTTTATGAGGACGACGATTTTATCGCCGTAAACAAGCCCGTCGGGCTGTTGGCGGTAGAGAGCGACAAAGATACGGAGTGCGCTTACGGCTACGTATCGGCGTATTTGTCGGCTGAGGGCAAAAACGCGCGCCCTTACGTTTTGCACCGTATCGATAAGGAAACGTCGGGAATTTTGGTGTTCGCCAAAGATATTCGCGTGCATTCCATGCTTCGCCTGCATTGGAACGAGCTGGTGCAGCTTCGGGAATATTACGCCGTCGTGGAGGGCGTTCCGGAAGAGACGGAGGCTACGCTCGTTTGTTACTTAAAAGAGAATAAAAACAATCTCGTTTACGTCACGCAAGATCCGTCGGGGCAAAAAGCGGTGACGCATTACGAGCGGTTGGCGGACAACGGCGAGTACGCCTTGCTTCGCGTGCGTATCGATACGGGCAGAAAGAACCAGATCCGCGCGCAAATGCAGGCGCAGGATATGCCGATCGTCGGGGACGATAAATACGGCAGAAAAAAGGACGGCACGCTTGTGCGTAACCCCTTCGGGCGATTGGGCTTGCACGCATCGAAGCTCGTCTTTATACACCCCGTCACGAAAGAAACGATTACGCTGACGGCGGCGCAACCGTCGGAGTTTCGCGCGCTGTTTAGCGAAAGGAGCAAACGATGAAAAAGATAGCAAGTTTTACGGTAAATCACGATACTTTGGAAAAGGGCATGTATATATCCCGTATTGACGGCGACGTGGTTACGTACGATATCCGCATGAAGAAACCGAACGGCGGCGCGTACCTTTCTATGTCGGCGGCGCACACGTTGGAGCACTTGTTCGCCACCTATGCGCGGAACGGCGCGCACGGCGCGGAAGTGCTGTATGTAGGACCTATGGGCTGTCGCACGGGGTTTTATTTGCTTACGAGGGATACGCTCTCGCATGCGCAGGCGATCGAATTGGTGCAAAAGAGCATGGCGTTCGTACGCGATTACGTCGGGGATATCCCCGGGAATACGCGCCAAGAATGCGGCAACTATCTCGATCACGACTTGTCGGGCGCGAAAGCCGTCGGGGCGGATATGTGCGAAGTACTGAAAAATTGGACGGAAACCGATTTACAATATAAATAACGGAGGGATTTTATGCATACGATTGAAAACATTTTAACGAGAACGAGCGTGAAAGGCTATGCGCCCGATAAGCCCGTAAAGCGAGAACTTATCGAAAAAATCGTCGAGGCAGGCATTTACGCGCCGTCGGGACGGAATTGGCAATCGCCGATAATTTTGGCGGTGACGAATAAAGAACTGCGCGACGAGCTTTCTCGTCTGAACGGCTTGGCGGCTGGCGTGCCCGAGGGTACGGATATGTTTTACGGTGCGCCCGTCGTGCTCGTCGTGCTTGCCGATAAGACGAAGAATACTTACCTCTACGACGGTTCGCTCGTGATGGGGAATCTCATGCTCGCCGCGCACGAACTCGGCGTGGGCAGTTGCTGGATACACCGCGCCAAAGAAACTTTTGAAATGCCCGAAGGAAAAGCGATATTGAAAAAGTGCAGTATCGAAGGCGATTTCGAGGGAATCGGAAATTGCGTGCTCGGTTATCCGCTCTCGGAGAAAACGGAGGTTAAGCCGAGAAAAGCGAACCGCGTTTATTACGCGGATTGATACGGCGATGTTTACGGGAGTATCGACGGCTTCGTTGTTCACGCGGTTGAATAACGAGGACGCTTTGCCGCTGTTGCGTCGCATGGGTGTGGAAAGCGTAGAAGTCTTTTTGACTTCCTTTTCCGAATACGGCTATCCCTTTGCCGAGCAGTTGCGTTCGGCTGCGGAGGGTTTGCGCGTGCATTCCGTGCATGCTTTGACGTCGGGGTTCGAACCGCAGCTTTTCAGCAAACACGCGCGCGTTCGTTCCGACGCGTACGCATGGTTGGAACGCGTTTTGGACAGCGCGCACGCTTTGCGCGCGCCCTTTTACACTTTTCACGGTACGACGCGCATGAAACGCGCGACGCGTTCGGGCGAAAAAGACGATTTTACGGCGATGTCGGCGGATTTTTCGGAGCTTTGCGCTTTTTGCGTAGACCGCGGCGTGCGGCTTTGCTTGGAGAACGTCGAGTGGTCCACGTACAATCGTCCGAGCGTTTTTTCGCGGCTCGCCGAAGCCGTGCCTTCCCTTTTGGGCGTGCTGGATATAAAACAGGCGCGTATCTCCGAATACCCGTACGAGGCGTACCTCTCCGAAATGGGGGAGCGGCTCGCCTACGTGCATATTTCCGACGTCACCCCTGACGGGCGTATGTGCTTGCCGGGGAAGGGCGTGTTCGATTTTGAAACGCTCGTGGCGCGGTTGCAGGACGTCGGCTTTGACGGGGAATTGTTCGTCGAGGCGTACAGCGGCGATTACGGCGACTTTTCCGAGTTGAAAATTGCCGTCGATTACGTGAACGAGTTGCTGTATAAACGAGGCGCGCTTCGCCTTATATCTCTTTGAAAGAATTTTTTTCGCTTTTTTTGCGCAAGCTGTTGACAGGCATTAAAATATATGCTATACTTTAATAGGATTTAATCCTAATAAAGCCAAAGGAGAAAAATAATGGAACTTAGAGTATATCGTTGCAAGGCATGCGGCAAGACGATTTTGGCAAACGGCAATTTGACGATTGAGGGCTGGGAAGAATTGATTCCCGGCGCGACGGACGGCGCGGCGGAAAAGCACGTGCCCGTTGCGGAGAAGAAGTGCAAGACGGTGAAGGTAGACGTCGGAAGCGTTGCGCATCCGATGACGGAGGCGCATAAAATCGAATGGGTTGCGCTGGAAACGGAGCAGGGGTATCAGGTCTGCTATCTCGCGGCGAACGACGCGCCCGTTTGTTCTTTCAAGCTTGCGGACGGCGATACGGCGAAACGCGCGCTTGCGTATTGCAACCTGCACGGGCTGTGGGAACAGCAGTTATAAGCGGTGACGAGAATGACGGAAAAAGAAGCTTTTTACACGTTGACCTACGGCTTGTTTCTGTTGACGACGACGGACGGCGAGCGGCAAAACGGTTGTATCGTCAATACGGCGTCCATGTTGACGGACAATCCGAAGCGTATCGTCGTGTTCGTCAACCGTTCCAACTATTCCGCGGAGTTGTTGCGGCGCACGAAAATTTGCAATATTTCCGTTTTGACGGAGAAAATGCCTTTTGAAGAATTTCGCCGTTTCGGTTTCGTTTCGGGACGGGATACGGACAAATTCGCAGGGGGCAGGTATGCGACGAGCGAGAACGGGCTGTATTATTTGCAGGAATATGCCAACGCCGTAATCGGCGGAAAAGTTACGGATATACGCGATTACGACACGCATACGCTGTTCGTTTTGGACGTCACGGAGGCAAAGCGGCTTTCGGACGAGCCGTCCATGACGTACGCCTATTATCAGGCGCGCGTAAAGCCGAAGCCGACGACGGTTGCAGAGTCTGCACAAAAGGACGAAACGACGCCGAGCAGCGGAAAGTGGGTATGCAAAGTTTGCGGATACGTGTACGAGGGGGAGGAGCTTCCCTCGGATTTCATTTGCCCATGGTGCAAACATCCTGCGGAAGATTTCGAACGGGTGCGTTGATTATTCGACAAAAAACGTCGAGAATAGTCGCGCGCTTGCGTATAGAGTCTTAAAAAAACAAAAAAAACCGAAAAAGCTTGTTAAACGCATGAAAAAAAGCTTGACACTTCTTCGTAAAATTGTTATAATTGCAAGGTAAACATTAAGGCAACGGCAAAGGCAGGTGAAAAGAATGTCCACGGTTAAAGTCGGTGAAAACGAGAACGTAGAAAGCGCATTGCGCCGCTTTAAGAGAAAATGCTCTCGCGACGGTATCATCGGAGATCTTCGCAAGAAGGAATTTTATGAAAAGCCTTCCGTAAGAAGAAAGAAAAAATCCGAAGCTGCGAGAAAAAGAAGCAGAAATTAAACGATGAAGAACACACGGCGTGTGTTCTTTTTTCTTGCGAAAAATGACGAAAAAGCGAAAAGGAGGGCGGAAAATGTCGAATGAACAAGGGCGCACGCTCCGCGAAGAAGCGCGGCGCGCGAAAGGCAGGATCAAGAGCGGTTTTTGGCTGGAACAACAGGCGGATATCGACTCTAAAAAGCAAAAAGCAAGGGAGCATGGCTTAAACGAAAGCAAAGCAGGGCGTTTTTTTAAGACGCGCGTGACGGCGCGTTTGGACGGCAGGCAAGAGGACGAATTTTATTTGAAGGTAAAGGCGTTGCTTTTAAGCGAGGGCGAGGTGAGCGACGCCATAGGCAGATTGACGGATAAGGCGTATTACGATACCCTCGGCTACGAGGAAAAACAGCGGTATACGCTGTCGCTTAGCGAACGCTATCTTCGCGCGTTGGAGCGTTTTCGCAAGGAGTACGAATTCGATCGTTTGGACGAAAACAGTTAAGCGAGGTTTTGTTTCCGCGGAAAAATCGCGCGTATCGGCTTGCCAAAAGCGCGGGTTTGTGCTATAATAGATGCGTTATGGCGAATATAGAAAAACTTTTGGAAGAATTGAACGAAGAACAGCGGCTTCCCGTCTTGCAAACGGAGGGGGCTGTATTGGTGCTTGCCGGCGCAGGCAGCGGAAAAACGCGCGTGCTTACCACGCGTATCGCCTATCTCATGGAGGAGAAAGGCGTGCCTGCCGAAGCGGTGCTTGCCATCACCTTCACGAATAAAGCGGCGAACGAGATGAAGGAACGTCTCGGGCGATTGGCGGATATTTCTCGCGCGTGGGTATGCACGATACATAGCATGTGCGTGCGTATTTTGCGTATGTACGCAGAGGAAGCAGGTTTGCAACAGAATTTCTCCATTTACAGCGAAACGGAACGCAACAACATTGTCAAAAAGTCCTTTCAGGAATGCGATTTGGACGACGAAAAACTGTTGAAATCGGTGAAATATCATATTTCCAACGCCAAGACGTTGGGGCTCGATCCCGAACGCTACGCCGAGGAAATCGCAGGGGAACGCGACGTGGACGAGGTTACGAAAGTCTATGCGCGCTATCAAAAGCATTTGCACGAAAACAACGCTTTGGATTTCGACGATTTGTTGAACGAGGCGCGCAACTTATTGCGAAAGAATAAAGACGCGCGCGAATATTTCGGCGGTAAGTTTCGCTATATCCTCGTGGACGAGTTTCAGGACACGAACGCCGTGCAGTACGAGATTGTCAAAATGCTGGCGTCCGTACACGGCAACTTGTTCGCCGTGGGCGACGACGATCAATCGATCTACGGTTGGCGCGGCGCGCAGATAGAAAATATTCTGCATTTCGAAAAGGATTTCAAAGGCGCGAAGGTGTTCAAGTTGGAGCGGAATTACCGTTCGACGAAGCAGATTTTGAATTTGGCGAATACGGTCATTCGCAACAACGGCAAGCGCAAGAAGAAAACCCTTTGGACGGAAAACGAGGAGGGCGTGCCTGCCAAAGTAAAAGAAACGGAAGAAGAAAGCGGCGAGGCGCGCTACGTCGCGCAGACGATCGCAGGGCTGCTTCGCGAAGGGTACAGTTATTCGGATTTTGCCGTTTTAATGCGTATCAACGCTTTAACGCGCTCGTTCGAGCAAGAGTTCGCCGGGGACGGCATTCCCTACAAAGTTTTCGGCGGTTTCAAATTCTTCGAACGCAAGGAAATTAAAGACTTGTTGGCGTATTTACGCCTTATCAACAACCCCTTTGACAGCGAGGCGGCGGTGCGTATCATCAATTTCCCGAAACGGGGTATCGGTGCGAAAACGGTGGAAACGTTGCAAAATTACGCTTATACCAACGATATTTCCGTCTATTACGCCTTGCTCGACTTGGACGAAATGGGCTTTACGGGGGCGACGAAGCAAAAACTTGCCGACTTTCGCGATCTCGTCAAGGGCTGGACGATAGACAGTTTGGATATGCCCATCAACGCGCTCGTAAAACGCGTCGTCGAGGACACGCATATGCGCGAAGCGTATGCGGACGATTCGGACGAAAGCGTGAACAAGCGCGCGAATATCGAAGAATTCGTCAACGCGGTGGAGGAATACAGCCGTTTGAACCCCGAAGCCACGCTTACGGATTATCTCAATCAAGTCACGCTCTCTTCGGATACGGACGAAATGGACGACGGAAACTACGTCACGCTCGCCACCGTGCATTCCGTGAAGGGCTTGGAATTCCGTGGCGTATTCGTTTGCGGTTTGGAAGAAAATATTTTCCCCACTTCGCGCGCGGCGGACAGCGACGACGCGTTGGAAGAGGAACGCCGTTTGATGTACGTCGCCATTACGCGTGCACGGGAGCGTTTGTATTTTACCCGTTCGAAAAGTCGCTATTTGTACGGCAAGCGAGAGCCGACCGCGCGTTCTCGTTTTTTGACGGAGCTCGGCTCGGTGTTGGAGTTGCCGAAAGAAATGCCGCGCGCACGCTTCGGCTACGACGATTACGACGATCCCGAAAGTTACGGGAATGCGGCGTACGCAGGGGGTAGGTATGCGTCTAACGACGGATACGGAAAACGAAATTCTTACGGGGGCTACGGCGGTTACGGCGGAAAAACTTACGGTGACGACGCCCGTCGCGATTCCTCCGTCACCCGTTCCGCTTGGAAGGGCACTTCTTCCTACGGCGGCTCGTATAGTTCTTCGTACGGTTCTTCCTACGGCTCGTCTTACGGCGGCGCGCGGAGCGGCGCGAAAACGCAGTCGCAGGGAAGCGGCTTCGTATACGGCGGCGTAGGGAAAGCGGCAAAGCCGACGGGCGGCTCGGGCGGAAAGGACTTGTCGGCGTACCGCGCAGGCGTACGCGTGAAGCATCCGAAATTCGGCGAGGGTGTTATCGTCAACGCACACGGCGCAGGCGAAAATCGGATACTCGATATCGCGTTCGAGGGAATAGGCATCAAACAGCTTTCGGCGAGTTTAGCGCCGCTGACGTTGGTATAACGGGAGAAGGGGAGTATGCAAGACAGAAAAAGAGAACTCGTAGACCGCTTAAACAAGTGGGCGCACGAATACTACGTGTTGGACGCGCCGACGGTTTCCGATAAGGAATACGACGCGCTGTACGACGAATTGAAACGCTTGGAGGCGGAAAGCGGCGAGGTTTATCCCGACAGCCCCACGCGGCGCGTCGGCGGAGAGCCGATAAAAGGCTTTGAAAAGCACGCCCACCTCGCGCGGTTGTACAGCTTGGACAAATCCGTTTCCGAGGAGGAACTGACGGCTTTTTTGACGCGCGTGAAAAAGACGGCGGAAAAACAGCCCGAATACACGGCGGAATATAAATTCGACGGTTTGACGGTCTGCCTTACGTACGAGGGCGGACGGTTCGTCCGCGCGACGACGCGCGGCAACGGTATCGTCGGCGAGGACGTGACGGCGCAGGTGCTTACCATTCGGTCGTTCCCGTTGAAAATCTCCTACACGGGCACGCTGGAAGTCCGCGGCGAGGCGGTCATACGCCTTTCCGTTTTGGAAGCGTATAACAAGACGGCAAGCGAGCCGTTGAAAAACGCGCGCAACGCGGTCGCAGGGGCAATCCGCAACCTCGATCCGAAAGTGACGGAATCGCGGCGGCCGGATATTTATTTTTACGACGTCAATTATACGTCGGACGGCGCGGAAATGTCCCAACAAGAGGCGCACGCGTTTTTGCAAAAAGAGGGATTTAAGGTGTTCCCGTATTTCCGCGTATGCCGTACGGACGAGGAAGTGGCGGCGGCGATAGACGAAATCGAAAGGGAACGGCATACGATAGACGTCTTGACGGACGGCGCGGTGATAAAGGCGGACGACGCGGCTTTGCGCGCGGAACTCGGCTTTACGGATAAATTCCCCCGTTGGGCGATGGCGTATAAATTCGAAGCGGAAGAAGTCACCACGATTCTAAAAGACGTCGTTTGGCAAATCGGCAGAACGGGCAAGCTCACGCCGCTCGCGGTGTTAGAGCCTGTGGAGCTCGGCGGAGCTTCGGTTTCTCGCGCGACGCTGAATAACTACGGCGATATTTTGCGCAAGGACGTAAAAATAGGTTCTCGCGTGCTGGTGCGCCGTTCCAACGAAGTCATTCCCGAAATTTTGGGCGCGACGGAGCATTACGCCGACAGCCGAGAGATCGAAAAACCGACCGTTTGCCCTGCCTGCGGCAGCGCGCTGCGCGAAACGGGCGCGCATCTGTTTTGCCCGAATCGGAGATGTATTCCGCGGATCGTTGCCGCGTTGGACCATTTTGCGAGCAAAAACGCCATGAATATCGACGGTTTTTCCGAAAGCACGGCGCAACAATTGGCGGAGCGCATGGACGTAACGAAACCTTCCGAATTGTATCGCTTGACGGCGAAAGAGCTGTCGAAATTGGACGGATTCGGGAAGAAAAAAATAAGCAATTTGCTGGGGGCGATCGAAAAGAGCAAGTCGCCCGCGCTTTCTGCTTTTATTTACGCCATTGGTATCGACGGGGTAGGCAGGGTTGCGGCGAAAGACCTTTCCGCGCGTTTCGGCTCAATGGAAAAATTGCAACGCGCGACGACGGAAGAATTGCTGGAAATGGAAAATATCGGCGAGGTGACGGCAAGGGCGATTTCGGAATATTTTCAGTCGGAAGAAAACGCCGAAGAATTGCGTGCGCTGACGGAGGTCGGCGTTTGTCCCGTTGCGGAGGCGGTGCATATCGAGGGCAGTTTTTCGGGGGAATCCGTCGTGCTGACGGGTACGCTTACGAGCATGAAACGCGGCGAAGCGCAAAAGGAGATCGAGGCGCGCGGCGGCGCGGTGCAATCGTCGGTGACGTCGAAAACGACGCTCGTCGTCGCGGGCGAAGCTGCGGGGAGCAAGCTCGCGAAAGCGCAACAGTTGCAAATTCGTATCGTGGACGAAGCGACGTTTTTGGAAATGTTGCGTTCGTGACGATTTTTAATCTTTCGTTTTTTACAAAATGCGATGAAAAGGCTTGTAATTTTGCGGAAAGTTTGCTATAATTAAGAAGAACTCGCAAAACGGGTGATTTTCACGAACG
This sequence comes from uncultured Clostridia bacterium, assembly GCA_964459515.1. GTDB lineage: Bacteria > Bacillota > Clostridia > Christensenellales > Borkfalkiaceae > Scatosoma. The sequence continues at coordinate 42,403 of CAYWML010000002.1, forward strand.
AGGAAGATGTTCCATGCTGAGTATGACGGGCTACGGAAAAGGCGAATATATCGAAGGCGGCTTAGAGTTGACCTGTGAGATTAAAACGGTGAACAACCGCTATTTGGACGTATCGGTGAAATCGCCGCGCGTGTTTGCGGCGTACGAGGACGTCATTCGTGCGACGGTACGCAAAAGCCTTTCGCGCGGACACGCCGATTTGTTTATTTCCGTCAAGGACAAAAGGGAACGCCCTACGCAGCTTACGCTCGATATCGCGCTCGCAAGTTCGTACGTGGCGGCGGCAAAGTCCTTAAAAGAGGCTTTTCCCGATTTGCCCGACGACGTTACGCTTTCTTCCGTGCTTCGCTATTCCGAGGTGCTTCGGCAAGAGGACGGGACGGCGTTGGACGAGGAGTTGAAAACGGCTTTGAATACCGCGTTGGCGGCAGCTCTTGCCTCTTTGAACGAAATGCGGCGCGTCGAGGGCGAAAAACTGAAACAGGATATGCTTTCTCGTATAAATACGATAGAAACGCTCGTCGCGGAGATTGCGCGGCGCGCTCCCCTCGTGGCGCAGGAGTATAAAGATAAGCTTGCGTCGCGCGTACGGGAATATTTGGACGGCGTGCAGGCGGACGAGGGCAGATTGCTTACCGAAGTCGCGGTATATACGGATAAAACGAATATCGACGAAGAGCTGACGCGCTTGCGTTCGCACATCGAACAATTCCGCAACATTTGCGAAGAGGAGACGGTCGGGAGGAAGTTGGATTTTCTCGTGCAGGAGTTTAATCGCGAAGCGAATACCACTTGTTCCAAGAGCAACGACGTAACGATTACGCGCGCAGGGCTTGCCTTGAAAAACGAGATCGAAAAAATTCGGGAGCAGGTGCAAAACCTCGAATAAGGAGAGAGTATGGGACACGTATTGATGGCGGTATCCGGCCCTTCGGGGGTAGGCAAAGGCAGTCTTGTAAAAACGTTGCTTGCCCGTCGGGACGACGTTGTGGAGTCGGTATCTTGCACGACGCGTCCGCCGCGCGCGGGCGAAGTGGACGGAAAACATTATTTTTTCCTTAGCCAAGAAGAATTTCAAAGGCGAATAGACGAGGACGAGTTTTTGGAATACGACGAGCATTTCGGCAACTATTACGGCACGCCGAAATCTTTCGTTCGGGAAACGTTGAAATCGAAATCGGTCATCATGGAGATTGACGTCGTCGGTTCTTTGAACGCGAAACGCGTTTTCCCCGAATGCGTTTTGGTGATGGTCGCGCCGCCGTCGATAGAGGAGCTTCGCCGCCGACTTGTCGGCAGAAATACGGAAACGGAAGCGGAGATTGACAGGCGCATGGATCGCTTAGAGTACGAGCTGTCGTTCAGCGATCGTTACGATTACGTCGTCGTTAACGACGATTTTGAAACGGCGTTGGCAGAAATAGAAAAGATATTGGACGATTGCGCCCGTATCGAAAAAAAGTAAAAAACACAAGAAATAGGAGTGTGACAATATGATTAACGAACCTTCTGTGGACGAAATGATCCGCAAACTCGGCTCGGAGGAAGAGCCGCTCAGCCGTTACGCGCTTTGCACCGTCGCTTCCAAGCGCGCGCGCCAAATTATCGAAACGGAAAGAAACCTCGGCATTCACGACGCGACGGGAAAGGATAAAGAATTGCTTTCCGCGTGCAAGGATATTGCCGAAGGCAAAGTTGTCGTGGTAAAAGAGTAACGGTAACGAATTCCTGTCCCGAAGCGTTTTTCGGGACATTCTTTCTAAAAAGCGGAGGTAGTGCATGATAGCCGAGGTCATCGTAGACATCGCGGCAAGCGAAACGGACAGAATATACGATTATCTCTGCGACGAGGAAACGGTCGTCGGCAGTCGCGTTCGCGTGCCGTTCGGCGGCAAGACCGTGGCAGGGTTCGTCATGCGCTTGAAAGAAACCTCCGACGTTCCGCCCGAACGGCTCAAACGCGTATACCCGTCGGCGGACGAATTGCCCGCGCTCAACGCGGAGTGTCTTGCGCTTGCGGAAAAATTGACGGCGCGCTATCGCGTTCCGAAAGCGTTGACGTTGCGGCTGTTTTTGCCGTCGGAAATGCGTACGGGAAAAGTACGGGAGCTGTTGCGCAGTTATGCGCGGCTGATTTTTCCGCTTGCGGAAATAAAGCTTTCCAAAACCGCGAAAAACCAGCGCGGCGCGGCGGAGTATTTAGAGACGAACGGAAAAACGGAGTGCGCCTATCTCAACAACGTTTTCCCGGGGGGCGTGGCGGCTTTGGCGAAAAAGGGCTACGTCGAGATCACGAAAGAACAGCTTTTGCGCGATCCGTATAAAGCGGCGGTCGGCGAAGCGCAACCGCGTACGCTTACCGAAGATCAGTCGCGCGCCGTGCGTACGATACGCGAAGACGCGCGCACGGTGCAGCTTTTGCACGGCGTGACGGGTAGCGGAAAAACAGAAATTTATCTCACGCTGATCGCCGAATGTTTGCAACAGGGAAAAAGCTCGATTTTTCTCGTTCCCGAAATTTCGCTTACGCCGCAAATGTTGTCGCAATTACGCGCGCGGTTCGGAAAGAACGCCGCGATTTTGCACAGCGGCTTATCCGCAGGGGAACGTTTCGACGAGTGGTGGCGTTTGCGCACGGGCGAGGCGAAGATTGCCATCGGCGCGCGCAGCGCGATTTTTGCCCCCGTCGAAAACATCGGCGTTATTATTATCGACGAGGAGCACGATTCCAGCTATTCCAGCGAATCCGCCCCTCGCTACAACACTTTCGACGTGGCGTTGTTGCGCGCGAAGCGGAACGGTTGCAAATTGGTGCTCGGCAGTGCGACGCCGTCTACGGAAACGTATAAACGGGCGCGCGACGGAGAGTTTTCCTTGATCCGTTTGGAAAAGCGTATCAACCAACGTCCGCTTCCGGAGATTGTCGTCGCCGATATGCGCCGCGAAGTGCGCCGCGGCAACAATTCTTCCTTTTCGGGCGCGTTGAAAGAGGAATTGGAAAAATGCCTTTCCGCATGCAAACAGGCGATTATATTCTTAAATCGGCGCGGCTATTCGCAGACGGTCATTTGCAAGGAATGCGGCTACGTGGCGAAATGCGAAGCTTGCGACGTATCGCTCACCTATCACCGCGACGAGAATTGCCTGAAATGCCACTATTGCGGCATGAAATACGAAATGCTGTCCGCTTGTCCCGATTGCGGCAGCCGAAAACTGTCCTACGCCGGCACGGGCACGCAACGGGTCGTTGCGGACTTGCAACGGCTGTATCCGTCTGCGCGTATCGTGCGCATGGACAACGACACGACGAGCGGCAAAGAGGGACACTATAAAATTTTGAAAGCCTTTTCGGAAAAACAGGCGGATATTCTCGTCGGTACGCAAATGATTGCCAAAGGGCACGATTTCCCGTCGGTTACGCTGGTGGGCATACTCGATGCGGACATGAGTTTGCATTTTTCCGATTATCGCAGCGGAGAGCGCACCTTTCAGTTGATTACGCAGGTGGCAGGGCGTAGCGGCAGAGCGAACGAACAAGGAAAAGTCGTTTTGCAGACTTTCGATCCCGAAAACGACGTGTTGCGTTTTGCCACGCGTTACGATTACGAGGGATTTTACGAAAACGAGATTTCTTTGCGTGCGGCAATGGCGTTTCCGCCTTTTTCCAAGATCGTGCGCGTGTTGGTGACGGGCGAGGACGATAAAAAGTGTATTGAAGCTCTTCGCGAGGTCTATTTCGGCTTGGAGAAGCTGTATTCGGAAAACGCGGAAAAATTCTTGTTTTTCAATAAGATGCGCGCGCCGATCAAGCGAATTCAAAATCGCTATCGCTATCAAGTGTTGATGCGTTTATCCGATACTTCGGTATTGCCGAAGATTTACGATATATGCTCGGCGGCGCGAAGCCGCGACGCGTTGGTTTCGGTGGAAGAAAATCCCGTCAATTTGAGTTAGAAAACAGGAGATGAAAAAATGGCAATTCGCAACGTAGTGCAGGTGGGCGACGAAGTCCTCCGCAAAAGATGTTTCGAGGTGGAGAATTTTGACGAAAAGCTTTGGTCGCTTTTGGACGATATGAAAGACACGGTGAAAAAGGAAGAGGGCGCAGGGCTTGCCGCGCCGCAGGTGGGCGTATTGCGCCGCGCGGTGGTCGTGGACGTGGACGAAGGATATTTTGAATTTATCAATCCCGTCCTCGTACAGCAAAAAGGCGAACAATCGGGCTGGGAGGGCTGTCTTTCCGTGCGCGGAAAAAACGGTATCGTTTCCCGTCCCATGCGCGTTACGCTGTCCTATCAAGATCGTTACGGCGAAAAGCATTCGTTGAAAGCGAAAGGCTTTTTTGCGCGCGCGATCTGTCACGAATTGGATCATCTCGACGGCGTGTTGTATATCGATAAAGCAACGCATATCGAAAGGTGTTAAGCGGAGAAAAACATGAAGATCGTATACGCAGGCACGCCCGAATTTGCGGTCGCGCCGTTGAAAAAAATGATAGAGAGCGGTTTCGACGTAGTCGGCGTGATCACGCAGACGGACAAGCCGCAAGGGCGTAAAGGTATATTGACCGCGCCGCCCGTAAAGGTAGTTGCCGAGGCGTACGGCTTGCCCGTGTTGCAACCCGAAAAGCTCCGTACGGAGATAGAAGCGGTAAAGGCGTTGGGCGGAGAGTTGCTCGTCACCTGCGCTTACGGGCAGATCCTTTCGCAGGAAACGCTCGATTGCTTTCCGCGCGGCGTATGGAATATCCACGCAGGGTTGTTGCCGAAATATCGCGGCGCGTCGCCCGTGCAAAGCTGTATTTTGAACGGGGAAACGGAAACGGGCGTTTCGATTATGAAAACGGAACTCGGTTTGGATTGCGGCGACGTGCTTTGCGTGCAAAAAACGCCGATTGCCCCCGAAGAAACGTCGGGCGAGCTTTCCGCGCGCCTTTCGGAAATCGGCGCGGAGCTTATCGTCAATGCTTTGCGCGCCTTGGAGAGCGGCGCGTATACGCTTACGCCGCAAGCGGAAGAGGGCGTCGGCGTCGTGCGAAAGATTACCAAAGCGCAGGCGTGCATGGACTTTTCGCAGACCGCAAAAAAGCTCGTCGATCTCGTGCGCGGCATGAACCCCGATCCGATTGCTTACGCCGTGCTCGACGGCAATAAAATCAACGTTTATCGCGCGGAGCGCGCCGTGTTGACCGAAGAGGAACGGCTTATTTGCACAGAGGCAAAATGCGGCGAAATACTTTCGGATAAGCCGAAGCGCGGCTTGCTCGTGAAGTGCGCCGACGGCGCGGTGAAACTGACGGAGGTGCAGGCGGCAGGCGGAAAACGTATTACGGGCGGCGATCTTCTCAACGGCAGAAAGGCGAAAAAAGGGCAGGTGTTTACATGTTAAGCAATCCCGTCTACGATCCTTATCAAATCTTGACGAAAGTATACGCCGAGGGGGCGCACGTCAAACAGGCGATTGCCGACGTGTACATCGAGGAACAGTATCGCGCGCGGACGGTGAAAATCGTGTACGGCGTGCTGGAAAACGACGGATATTTTGATTTTTGCATTCGGCATTACGCGCCGAAATCTCCGAAAGCGGCAGTACGGCTGATTTTGAAAATCTCGCTGTATATGTTGCTGTTTATGCAAAAAAAACGGTATATGGTTACCGATTGCGCGGTTACGCTGTGCAAAAAACTCGGTAAAGGCGGCGTCGGCGGTTTTGTCAACGCGTTTTTACGTCGTTTTTCCGCGGAAGAAGTAGAAAAGGCTATTCCGAGCGGCATAGAGGGCGAAGCCGTTCGTGCTTCCTATCCTTTATACGCGTACGAAATGTTGCGCGCGGAATACGGCGAAAGGGCGCAGTCGATCGCCGCGGCGCGTTCGGCAGGGGTATCCGTTCGCTTTCGCGAAGGGGAAGCGGCGTATACGGAAAAACCGCATATAAAAACGCCTTTTGCAGGGAATTATATTTTTGAGAACTTCGTCCGCGGCGAGGGCTTCGACGAGGGAAAATACACCTTTCAATCGGTCGGAAGCGTCGCTATTTGCAACGTCGTAGAACCTTGCGAATCGCTTTTGGATGCTTGCGCCGCGCCGGGCGGCAAATCGGTGCTGTTGGCGGAAAAGTGCCGCCGCGTGACGTCGTTTGAATTGCACGCCCATCGCGTAGCCCTGATAACGGCGTATAAGCGGCGCATGTGCGCGGAAAACGTGACGGAGTTGCAAAAGGACAGCGCGGTGTACGACGAGGCATACGCGGAACGCTTCGACGGCGTGCTTTGCGACGTGCCCTGTTCGGGGTTCGGCACGGTCAGCGAAAATCCCGACGTAAAGCTGTTTCGGAAAGCCGAGGACTTTCTCGCGCTTGCCAAAACACAAACGGCGATTTTGGATACGTGTAGCCGCTACGTGAAATCGGGCGGCGCGTTGTACTATTCCACTTGTTCGTTGTTTTCGAGGGAAAACGACGAGATCGTGGAGCATTTTTTGAAAACGCATTCGGCGTTTACGGTGGAAAAAATCGACAGTCCGCTTGCGCACGATAAGAAACGCTACGGCTTGCAGTTCTTGCCCGATCGAGCGTACGGCGCGGGATTTTACGTGGCGAAGTTGCGTAAAGCGGAAAGGAGCGATTCGTGAAAAAAGTTTTACAAGATTTATCGTATGCCGAATTGGAAACGCTCGTTTTGGATCGCGGCGAGAAAAAATTCCGCGCGCGGCAGCTGTACGAAGGGCTTATGCAGGGAAAGCGTATTTCGGCGATAAGCTCCTTTCCGCAGGCTTTCAAAGCAGAACTTTGCGCGGAATACGAGGACGAGCCGTTGCGGATTAAGGAAACGTATTTTGCGCAGGACGGTACGGAAAAGTATTTGTTCGAATGCGCGGACGGTAACCTCGTCGAAGGGGTTTTGATGAAGTATAAATACGGCTATACGCAGTGCGTATCCACGCAGGTGGGGTGTCGTATGGGCTGTAAATTTTGCGCGTCTACGCTGGGCGGCTTGTTGCGCAATTTGACGTCGGGGGAGATTCTTTCGCAGATCTTATTGGTCAACGCCGCGCATAAAGCGGAAGCTGCAGGGCAGGGCGCAGAGGCGCGTGCGGTCACGAACGTAGTGCTTATGGGCAGCGGTGAGCCGCTGGATAATTACGACGAGGTGCTTTCGTTTTTACGCAACGTCACCGCCGAGGGCGGCATTTGTATCAGCGCGCGAAATATTTCTTTGTCCACATGCGGCGTCGTGCCGAAGATGTATCGCTTGGCGGACGAGGGGCTACCGTTGAATTTGACGGTTTCTTTGCACGCGACGGACGACGAGGCGCGCGCAAGAACGATGCCCGTCGCCAAGACTTATAAAATCGCCGAGATATTAAAGGCGTGCGATTACTATTTTCGCAAAACGGGCAGACGGTACTATTTCGAGTATACGCTGATTGCCGAAGAAAATTGCGACGAAGAGCACGCGCGCGCACTCATCGCGCTGTTGAAAGGCAAACCCTGCCACGTGAATTTGATTCGCTTGAACGAAGTGAAGGAGCGCGATTTGAAATCGATAGGCGATAAAGCCGCATATCGTTTTCTCGGCATGTTGGAAAAGGGCGGCTTGTCGGCGACTTTACGCCGACAGATCGGCGTGGGGATCGGCGGCGCGTGCGGACAGCTTCGCGCGGCGTATTTGAAAGACGGCGCGCGGTAATACGGCGCATTGGGAGGGCGAACGTGGAAAATATAAAAATATCTCCGTCGATATTGTCGGCGGATTTCTCGAAAATGGGCGACGAGGTGCGAAATTTGGAAACAAACGGCGCGGATTGGATTCATTGCGACATTATGGACGGCGTATTCGTGCCGAATATAACGTTCGGGATAAAGATGATCGCGGACATTCGCAAAACGACGAGCTTGCCGCTCGATTGTCACTTGATGATTACGCAACCCGAACGCTACGTCGAACGTTTTGCGGCGGCAGGGGCGGATATCGTCACGGTGCATTACGAAGCGTGCAAAGAGAACTTAAAAGACGTGCTTTTGCAGATTAAAGCGACGGGTGCGAAATGCGGTGCGGCAATCAATCCCGATACGCCCGTTTCCGTCCTTGCGGACGTTCTTCCGTATTGCGACGTCGTACTGGTGATGAGCGTTTTTCCGGGGTTCGGCGGTCAAAAGTTCATTCCCGAAGTATCGGATAAATTGCGCGCCGTACGCGCGCTCGTTTCGACGGCAGGGCATGCGGTAGATATAGAGGTAGACGGCGGCGTAACGTTGCAAAACGCGGCGGAGATTCGTTCGGCAGGCGCAAACGTATTGGTGGCAGGGAGTACGGTGTTTTCCTCGCCGAACCGCGTCGAAACGATTCGCGCGCTTCGCGGCGCGCGGTAAGCGGCTCGCGCGCACAGCCGCGTTTTACACGCCTAAAAAGCAAGCTCGCTTGCGTAATCCAAGGTCAAGGAACATAGTTCCTTGTGGGGTGCAGGGGCGAAGCCCTGCGAACTTTTAACGCCGCTTTGCGGCGTTTACGCGGCGATAGCCGCACTTTATACTCCCTAAAAGCAAGCTCTGCTTGCATTTTCCGACGCCGTCAGGCGTTCACGCGGCGATAGCCGCACTTTACACGCCTAAAAAGCAAGCTCGCTTGCGTAATCCAAGGTCAAGGAACATAGTTCCTTGTGGGGTGCAGGGGCGAAGCCCTGCGAACTTCTAACGCCGCTTTGCGGCGTTCACGCGGCGATAGCCGCACTTTTATACCTCCATACCCCGTCGTTGCGAGGAGCGAAGCGACGAAGCAATCTCGTGGCAATCCGCAGGATTGCCGCGGAAGCCCACACGCGTTTCCGCTCCTCGTAACACCAAAGGGCGAAACAAAAAGCAGTCGGCTGAAAACAGCCGACCGCTTCGGTGTGCGATTGAAAAAGCAGAGGATTATTCCGCGTCTGCTTTTTTAAGGGTTCTGATGCA
>CAYWML010000003.1:0-47694 GCA_964459515.1 uncultured Clostridia bacterium
GAAATGGAAACAGAAGCAAAAGCAACGATGGCTGAAGTCGTTGCGAACATGGACAATCAACCGAAGTTCAAGAAAGGACAGTTGATTACGGCTACGATTTCGTCGGCGGACGATTCGGGCGTGGCGGTATTGCTCCCCCTTGCCAAGAAGGAAATTCTTCTCGACAAAGAGGAAGTCGAATGCGAAACGTACAATAAGGACGATTTCAATGCCAAGCTCGGCGAAGAGATCGAATTGATGGTTGTTGCAATCAATCCGGTTAAGCTGTCGCAAAAGCAAATCAAGAAAGTAAAAGAAGAAGAAGCCATGCTCGCAGATATTCAGAACGGCAAAGAATTCGAGGTCGTTTGCAGCGGCTTTAACAAGGGCGGCTTGACGGCGGAGCTCGGTTCGTATACCGTATTCGTTCCCGCACGCGAAATTCGTTCGGGATACGTAAAGGAGCTTGATAAATACGTAGGCAAGAAGCTTCGTTTGAGATTGCTCGAAGTGAAAACGGAGAGAAGAAAAGAAATCATCGCTTCGCAACGCGTGATTATCGAAGAAGAAAGAGCGGCGAAAGAAGCGGCAAAAGCGGCGAAAGAAGCGGAATTCTTCGCGTCTATTCACGTGGACGACATCGTTGAGGGTAAAGTGGAAAGAGTTACTTCCTTCGGCGCGTTCGTTGCCGTAAACGGTTTCGATTGCCTTGCGCACATTTCCGATTTGTCTTGGACGGGCGTAAAATCCGTCACCGACGTTTTGGAAATCGGTCAAAAGTACGAATTCAAAGTATTGAAAATCGACGAAGAAGCCAAGAAAGTATCCATCGGTTACAAGCAGTTGCAGGCACAGCCTTGGGAGCTTGCGGCGGATAAGTACGCCGAGGGCGACGTTATCCACGGAAAGGTCGTCAGAATCGTGCCGTTCGGCGCGTTCGTAGAAGTCGAAAAGGGTATCGACGGTTTGGTGCACGTTTCGCAGATTTCGCACGAATTCTTGGAAAATCCTACGGCGGCACTTGCAATCGGTCAGGAAATCGACGCCAAGATTTTGAAGTTGGATTGCGCGGAAAAGAAAATGACGCTTTCTATCAAAGCCCTCGAACCGAAGCCTGAGAACCTCGAAAGAAGACCGAGAGGTGCGAAAGCCGAAGACGGCGAAACGAAAGATCGGGCAAGAAAAGTTAGAACGGCAAAACCTGCCGACGAAGTTACCGAGTGGAACGAAGGCAGTTTGGACAGCGTTTCCATCGCAGATCTTCTTAATAAGAACTCTTGATTGTTTAGGCGAATAGATACAAAAAATAAATCTGCTCTTTCTGTTTAAGGGCAGATTTTTTCGTGTATAAATAATCGTGAATAAAAATCAGAGGTGAGCAAGATGGCAAAACAAGGCAAAATTAAAATTTCCAGCGAAAATATGATGCCGATTATCAAAAAATGGCTGTATTCGGATAAAGACATATTTCTTCGCGAGATCGTGGCAAACGGCGTAGACGCGGTAACGAAATTCAAAAAGCTCGTTGAAATGGGCGAAGCGGAAAAATTCGACGGCGAATATCGTATCAACGTGTATACCGACGAAAAGGAAAAGACTTTGACCGTCGAGGACAACGGCATCGGTATGACGGCGGAAGAGGTCGAAAAATATATCACGCAGATCGCTTTTTCGGGCGCAGAGGACTTTTTGCAGAAATACGAGAACGCTTCCGGAGACGGCATTATCGGGCACTTCGGTTTAGGCTTTTATTCCGCGTATATGGTGTCAAAAAACGTGGAAATTTACACGAAGAGCTATAAGGACGAGCCTGCGGTGAAATGGGAGTCGGACGGCAATTCCACGTACAAAATTTCGGAAACGGATAAATCCGAGCGCGGCACGCGTATCGTCATGTATCTTGCCGACGGCGAAGAGGAATTTTTGAAGGATTATCGCATTCGCGAACTTTTGCGTAAATATTGTTCGTTTATGCCCGTTTCCATCTACTTAAATCCGAAGGGCGAGGAGGCGGATAAGCCGATCAATAACACCGCGCCGTTGTATTTGAAAGATCCGAAAGAGTGCACGGACGAAGAATATAAAGCTTTTTACCATGAAACTTTCATGGACTATAACGAGCCGCTTTTTTGGATTCATTTGAATATGGACTATCCTTTCCGCTTAAAGGGTATTCTGTATTTCCCGCAAGTGAAAAAACAGCAAGTACAGCTTGAAAAAGGGCAGGTGAAGCTGTATTGTAACCAAGTGTTTATTGCCGACAATATCAAAGAGGTCATTCCGGAATTTCTCATGCTTTTGAACGGCTTGATTGATTGCCCCGATATTCCGTTGAACGTGTCGAGAAGCTTTTTGCAGAACGACAGACAAGTGCAAAAGATTTCCAAGCACATTACGAAAAAGGTTGCCGATAAACTGACTTCTTTGTTCAAAAATGATAGAGAGCGTTTTGAAAATTGCTGGAAAGATATTGCGACGTTTATCAAATTCGGTTGCATAAAAGACGAAGAATTCTATGAAAAAGTAAAGGATATTTTGATCTTTAAGAATTTGGACGGCGCATACAAGCCTTTGCAAGAGTTTTTCGGGGAAGAAGTATCGGAAGAAGACGCGAAAAACGGCGTGCAACCGAAAGCAGTATATTACGTTTCCGACGAAGCGCAGCAGGCGCAATATATTTCCATGTTCAAGGAAGCCGATTTGCAGGCAATCGTTTGCGATACGTTGATCGATCCGCATTTTATCAGCTTTATCGAGTATAAAAATCCGAAGAAATGCCGTTTCGTCCGTATAGACGCGGATATCGACGGAGCTTTGAAGAGCGAAAACGCTGCCGCCGACGCCGATTATACAGAATTGACGGAACTTGTGAAAAAGGTGCTCGGCGATAAGACGATTGCCGTCAAGGTAGAACATTTTAAGAGCGGCAAATTGCCTGCGGTTATCAACGTAGAGGAGTTTATGCGCCGCATGTCGGAAATGAACGGCTTCTACGGCATGGAGGAAACCGATCCGTCTAAGAACGCTACTCTTATTTTGAATGCAACGAACCCCGTCGTTTCCGGCTTGCTTACGCAATCGGAGGAGAAGCAAGCGCTTATTATTCACCAGATCTATTACATGGCGATGCTGTCGTACAAAAAACTTTCTTCGGAAGAATTGGCGGATTTCATGGATAAGAGCGCGGAACTTCTTTATAATTACAGCAAGTAAAGGCTACATTCTAAATACGAAAAACGAACGTTTTGAAAAAAGCGTTCGTTTTTTCGTTCTATGCGGTTTTAAGTCGGCATATACTATACAGATGCTTGAATTTTTACCGCAATACATAAAAAACAGCTTGTCGTACGTAAACGCGAGCAAGATATACGAACTTCGACTGCGCGCCGAAAAACCGATTACGGTGAATTTTTTCGGTCTGTATACCTATTTGGGCGAAAAAGGCTTGACGGAGATAAAAGAAAAAGCCTTGCGCGCTTCCGTAACGGATATCGCGGATTGCGTTTATCGCGCAGGGCAATATTCCGTATACGCCGTCGAAGAACAGATCAGGCGCGGTTTTATTACGGCGGCGTGCGGAGAGCGTATAGGGCTTGCAGGGGAATACGTCTACGAGCGCGGAGAACCGCATACGATACGTGATCTCACTTCGTTGTGCATACGCGTTCCGCACGAAGTGGTCGGTTGCGCGACGGAGATTTATAAAAATTGTATGGCGGACAAGGTTCGGGATATATTGATAGCTTCTCCTCCGGGGCTTGGAAAAACGACTTTGCTTCGCGATCTAAGCCGTTTGCTTTCCGAAAACAAACGGGCGAATATATTGATTTGCGACGAGCGCGGAGAAATCGGAAACGGCGACGTGGGGGATAGCAGCGACGTCATACGCTATGCGGACAAGTCGGTTGCGTTTGAGTCGGGAATACGGGCTTTGCGCCCCGATATTATCGTTACGGACGAGCTGTCCGAGCGTGATTACGGGGCTTTGGAGAAAGCTCGGCGCGCAGGCGTGCATATTGTCGCTTCGGCGCATTACGTCGATTTTGAAAGCCTTCCGAGCGCGTTAAAAAGCGTTTTCGATCGTTTCGTGTTTTTAGATCCGTTGCAGATCGGCAAGACTGCGAGGATCTACGGCAACGAAAAGGACGGCGGAGCGCGCGTATGCTGAAATTCTTTATCGGCGTTGCCTTAGTGGCGTTTGCGAGCGGTTGCGGTTACGTATTATCGGGAAAATATCGCAAAAGAAAAGCGTTTTTTTCGCAGTTTCATACTTTTAACGAGCGATTTCTCAATGAAATTTCCTATTACCGACGTCCCGTCGAAGCGTTTGCCGCCGCCTACGTTTATCAAAGCGAGTTTGAAACGCTATTGCAATCTTTTTTCAGCGGTTTGAAAGAAGCTTCGGCAAACGAACGAAAAGTCTTGGACTTATCCGATTGGTCCTTTTTAACGGCGGAGGAAAAACAAATGACGGAAAATTATTTTCAAATGCTCGGAAAAGGGGACGTCGCCTCGCAAAAGGGGTATTTTTCCTCCGTGCAAAGCACTTTGAAAAGCTTGGCGGAGGAAACGGAAAAAGCGGCGAAACGCTATGAGGATTTATACATAAAACTCGGGTTTTTATGCGGTTTGTTGGCTTTGATCTTGATTGTTTAGCGGAGAGAATATGGACATAACGGTTCTGTTTAAGATGGCGGCGATCGGCATCGTCGTGACGGTGATATGCCAAATATTGAAAAAATCCGATCGGGACGATATCGCTACGATTGTGAGCATCGTCGGGTTGGTGCTCGTATTGGCGGTTGCCGTCGGCATGATAGGCGATTTGTTTACGGAGATAAAGCGAATTTTTGAGTTGACATAGGGCAAGGGAGCGGAATATGTCGGAAATATTAAAATTGATCGGCGTTGCTTTCGTGACGTCGGTGACGGCGATGCTGTTAAAGGGAACGAAACCGGAGTTATCCTTTGCCGTAACGGCTACGGGCATTATCGTGATGTTGTTGTTTTTGCTGGACGGGTTGCAAGATACCATATCCGTTTTTACGCGTATAGCGCGGCTTACGGGGGTAAAAAACGGCTTGCTTCGGGTGCTTCTTAAAATCGTCGGCGTCGGATATATCACGGAATTCGGCGCAGGGATTTTAAGCGATTTCGGAAGCAACGCGCTTGCGGACAAGGTTACGCTCGGCGGAAAAATTACGATTGTCGTGCTTTCGCTTCCGATATTGGAGGGCGTTTTGGCGGTGCTGGGGGAGCTTTTGGAATTGTTATGAAAAAGGGGGTGAGAAACGGAAAAACGAGCCGTAAAAAGCCTTTTGCAAAGTGCTTGTTTTTTATAAGTTTATGCGTTTTATGCGTTACGCTGTTCGGTGGCGTCGCGTTATGCACCGCACGCGCCGAAACCCCTTCGGAAGAAACGAGCGAGAACGCTTTGAATAAAAACATCGAAGAGCAGCTTTCGCAATTGGACCTTGCGGCTTTGGAGGCATATTTGCAGGAGTTGGGCAGCTTCGGCGAGCAGAGCGTGACGGAGCGGCTTCTATCGTATATTCGGAGCGACGCTATCGATTACGACGGTTTTTGGCGGCAACTTTTGACGATTGTTCTTTCGAAGGCAACGGAGCTGATCCCGTCGTTTGCTTGCATTATGGCAATCGCATTGCTTTCGGGGCTGCTATCGGCGTTGCAAAGCGGTTCGAACGGCGCGACCGCTTCGGGCGCGTTGCGGCTGATTACCTATGCGGCGGCGTTAATCCCTTTGCTCGCCGCATTGACGGAGGGATTTCGAGCGACTTGGGCTTGCGTGGATGCTTTACGCACGCAAATGCAACTCGTTTTTCCGCTTATGCTGACGTTGCTATCTGCGAGCGGCGGCGGTGCGACGGCGGCGATTTGTCGCCCTGCGGTTGCTTTTTTTTCTACGAATATCGTTGCGATCGTGGATAGCGTCGTATTGCCGATTACGGTGACGATCGTTGCTTTTTCCGTAACGGGGAATTTTACGAAAGAATTGAAAATCAATCGTTTTACGGCGTTTTTCAAAAGTATCAACAAATGGATCATCGGAATATGCGTTTCGGCGTTCGGGATTTTTTTTACGCTACAAGGCATTACGGCGGCGAATTACGACGGAATCGTTCGTCGCGCGGCGAAATACGCGATCGGAAGCGGCGTTCCGATTATCGGCGGTTTTTTGTCGGGCGGTTTCGATTTGGCGGTTGCCGGGAGCGTTTTGATTAAAAACGCATTGGGGAATATGAGTATTTTTCTGATGATTGCCGTCGTGCTCGAACCGCTTGCGCTGTTGATTGCGTTAAACGTTTTGTTGCGGCTTACTTCCGCGATTTCGCAACCGCTCGGCGACGGCGGTATTTCGGACCTGCTCGGCGAAACGGCGGAAAATATGCAATATTGCACGGCAGGATTGTTGATGACGGCTTTTCTGTATTTTCTCGGGCTTATGCTTTTGGTTTATTCCACGGAGGCGTTGTTATGAGCGAATATTTGCTCGGTGTGATCGGTACGATACTTTTATGCGCGTTGCTTTCCGCCGTCCTGCCTTCGGGAAAAACGAGCGCGATTATAAAAGCGGTGGCGAAACTTGCTTGTACTTTGGCAATTGTCGCGCCCGTATTGCGGTATTTTACGAGCGGAAACATAGATTCGCCGATTTCTTCGGAAATTTTTTCGGAAACAGGCATAGAAAAGGAGACGGCGTTCATACAGTATTACAGTGAAATGCGTATTCGGCAGGCGGAAACGGATTTGGAAGCTTGCCTTAAAAGCGAATTGGGCGTAGAGGCGGAAATTTTTCTCGCTTGGAAGCTTTCGGAGCTTTCGGCAGGGAAATATACGGCGCAAGAGATTTTCGTAGAGCGCATTTCGGTTTATCCGACGGAAACGCTTTCCGAAGAAAAACAACGGGAGGTGCTGGCGTATCTAACAAAAAATTACGATAGCGAGGTGTGGATTGCGTAAAGACAGCAAGGATACGAGGGAAAAACGCCTGTTCGGCGTATTACACGGCAAGATAAAAGAAGCGGCAATCTTGGCTGTTTTGGCGGTCGTATTGTTGGTGACGGCATGGTTTGTGTTTCGTGGCGGCGGCAGTACGAACACAGCCGCGACGATGACGGATACGGAAGCGAAGGTCGCGCGGATTTTGGAAGAAATCGACGGCGTCGGGGAAGCAAACGTAATCGTTTGCGAAACGAAAGAAGGGATTGAAAGCGTTGTCGTCGTTTGCGAGGGCGCGCAAGATATACGCGTTGCGATGAACGTTCGGGAAGCGGTAGCCGCCGCCCTCGGAACGTCGGAAAAATCGGTTAAAATTTATTTGAAAAAAGAGTAAGGAGATAAAAAACTATGTCAAACAAAAAGAAAGTGGTGCTTATGTCGTCTTTGGTGCTGGTGCTTGCCGCAACCGCCGTGTTCAATTTCGTGTTTGCGAACGCGAGCACGGTCAGCTCGGCGAACGGAGGGGTGACTACCGCGAATTATTTCACGACTTATCGTTCGGAAAGAACGACGACGAGAAACGAAGAATTGGTACAATTGGACAGCGTGATCGCGCTGTATACGGCAGGGGACGAGAAGTACGAATCGGCGACGGCGATGAAGCTCGAACTCGTTACGGCGATGGAACAAGAACTCGTTTTGGAAAATATGGTAAAATCGCTCGGTTTCAGCGACGCGGTCGTATCCGTTTCCACGGATTCGGATAATATAAACGTGTTCATCAATTCGGCGGAGCTCAATTACGATACGGCATTGTCGATTTACAGCATGATGAAAGAGGAAACGGGGATTGCCGCAGGCAACATCATCATTATGCCCATTTACGCGGAAAGCTAAAAAAACAAAAAAAATATCGTAAAAACAGTAGAATTATTCGGAAAGATATGTTATAATAAAGAAGAGTAAATTAAGGAGATCTTTTCGAATGCCTAATTTCAGATTAACCACCAATGAAAAACAAAGCGGAAAAATCGTTTATAACGTCGGTATCGTGCAAAATATCGTTGCGTTGGCGGTTGCCGAGGTAGAAGGCACTGTGCCTACGCAGGGTAAAAAAGGTTGCATTTCGTTATACATTGAAAAGGACGGCGTCTACGTGGACGTTTCCGTAGTCGTAAAATACGGTTATAGCATTCCCGAATTGGCGTATCGCATTCAGAAAACCGTAAAGGAAAGCGTGGAAAATATGACGCGCTATAAAGTCGCCGAGGTAGACGTGCATATTCAAGACGTCGTATTTTGCGGAGACGCGCCTGCGGAAAAGGACGCGGAACAAGCCGAAGCGGAAAACGAAGAGAATTAAAAAAGAGAAAACGACGAACGCCCTTCCCGAGTACGAAGGGTTTTCGTTGTTGTTTTTACGGAGAAGGCAATATGAGAAATGCAGCAAGAGAGGCGGCGTTAAATATAATTTTTGCGCAGCAATTCAACACAGATTATATCGATTCGCTCAAAAAGAAAATTTATAAACAGTTCGCCTTAAACGATGAGGATATATTGTTTGCGGCAGATTTGGTCGCTACGGTAGAGGAACATCGCGCGGAACTGATTGCAGGCATAGAGGAAGCATGTCATCATTATCTCGAAAATCGAATCAATCCGACGGATAAAAGCATTCTGTTGATTGCCATGGCGGAAATCAAGTATTTCGACGATATTCCGCCCGTCGTTTCGGTTTCCGAAGCGGCAGGCTTGGCGCGGAAATATTCTACGGAAACAAGCGCGGATTTCGTAAACGGCGTTCTTTCCGGCGTCATCAATAAGTAAGGCGAGGCGTAAAATGTCCATTTTAGACGGAAAAGCTTGCGCGGCGGCTTTACGAGCGGAGTTGAAAACGAAAATCGAAGGTTTACCGAGAAAACCGGGGCTTGCCGTGGTGCTCGTCGGGGACGATCCCGCTTCCCTAATTTACGTCCGCAATAAAGTGCGCGCTTGCGAAGAATTGGAAATTCGTTCTTACGTACAAACACTTTCGGAAAACGCAACGCAGGCAGAGCTTAACGCGACGTTGGATAGGTTTGCTTGCGACGACGCTATCGACGGCGTTTTGTTGCAATTGCCGCTTCCGAAACACTTAAACGCCGAAGAGGCGATACGGCATATTCCTTTGGAAAAGGACGTGGACGGTTTTTCGGCGAAAAATCTCGGCGCGCTGTTAAAAAACAAGCCTTGTAACGTGGCTTGTACGCCTGCCGGCGTTATGCAATTGTTGGAATTTGCCGACGTGGAGCTTGCAGGAAAACACGCCGTCGTACTCGGCAGAAGCGAAACCGTGGGAAAACCTATGGCGTTGCTGTTGTTAAACGCCGACGCAACGGTGACGATATGCCATAGCAAAACGAAAAATTTGTCGGCAATTTGCCGTGAAGCGGATATATTGATATCGGCGGTCGGCAAAGCAAATTTCGTTGGTGCGGATATGGTAAAAGAAGGCGCGATCGTTATTGACGTCGGGATAAATCGCGGCGCGGACGGGAAACTCTGCGGTGACGTGGATTTTGCGCAGGTACGGGATAAAGCGGCGTGGATAACGCCCGTTCCCGGCGGCGTCGGACCGATGACGATCGCTATGCTGATGTATAATACCTATCGATGCGCTTGTAAGGAGTGAAAAGTTTGAACGATTATACCATTCAATATCAACGCTATTTGACGGAATTTGAGGCGTATCTCGCCGCGTATCTTAAAAAGATGAAAACTATTCCGTCCGTATTAGGGGAAAGCATGGCGTACAGTTTGTCGAACGGAGGAAAACGAATACGTCCCGTTTTGGCTTTGGCGTGCGCTGATGTTTTAGGCGTGGAAAAACAAGATATTTTTCCGTATGCTTTGGCAATCGAGATGATCCACGCTTATTCCTTGGTGCACGACGACCTTCCTGCCATGGACAACGACGATTTTCGTCGCGGAAAGCTTTCCAATCATAAAGTTTTCGGGGAAGCGAACGCGATTTTGGCAGGGGACGCCTTGTTGAACGAAGCGTATGCGATATGTTTCGACGCCTGTCTGAAAGGGGAAAAATACGCCGTTGCCGCAAAACTTTTGAATTCGTGCGCAGGGATAAGCGGCATGCTGGCAGGGCAATCCGCCGATCTTTATTTTTCCGAAGCGGAGCGCAATGCGTCGGAAGCCGATTTGCAGTATATTCACGCGCATAAAACAGGCAAGCTGTTGCTCGCGCCGCTTGCCATAGCGAGTATATTGGCGAACAATAAAAATTATTTCGAGCTGGAAGAATTCGGGAAACGCTTCGGTATGCTTTTCCAAATCGTCGACGATATTTTGGATGTAACGGGCGATTTGGCTTCGCTTGGAAAAAATGCGGGTAAAGACGAGGCGGAAAATAAGCTTACGTACGTGCGTTTATACGGCTTGGAGGGGGCGAAGCTCCGCGCGGATATGTACGCGCAGGAGTGCCAAACGATTTTGGAAGGCGTAGACGGAGATACGTCTTTCTTGCGCGATTTAGTCGATTTCGTGCGCCGTCGTCAAAATTGACGAAATTTTACAAAAGAGGGAATGTAGGGAGAAGTTATGCTGAAAGGTTTTTTGCCGCAGGATATAAAAAAATACAGTAAGAGTCAATTGAACGTTTTATGCGATGAGATTCGTTGTACGATATACGATACCGTAATGAAGTGCGGCGGACATCTCGCATCCAATCTCGGCTCGGTAGAGTCGATTGTCGCGCTTTTTTACGAATTTGATTTTCCGCAGGATAAAATCGTGTTCGACGTAGGGCATCAATGCTATCCGTACAAGCTGTTGAGCGGAAGAGCGGAAGCTTTCTCCACTCTTCGTCAAAGCGGCGGTATTTCCGGTTTTCCGAAGCGCGCGGAGAGCGTTTACGATTGCTACGATACGGGGCACGCAGGCACGTCCGTTTCCGCGGCGATCGGCTTAAAAAAGGCTGCCGATCTTTTGGGAGAAAACCGTAACGTGATTGCCTATATCGGCGACGGTTCGTTTAATAACGGGCTTATTTACGAGGCTCTGAACAGTTTGCGTATTCTCGGAGGGCATATTTTAATCGTATTGAACGATAACGGTATGTCGATTTCTCCGACGGTCGGCGGTATGTACGACGTTTTATCCGATATTAAAGCCGGCAAATCGAGCGAAGGCGTGAAACTCTTGGAAAATTTCGGGCTTACCTATTTGGGTGTGAAAAACGGAAACGATTTGGAAGAAATGCTGGAAGCCGTCGCGGAAGCGAAAACTTTGTTGCAAACGCAATCGGTCTTACTGCATATCGTGACGAAAAAGGGGAAAGGCTACGAATTCAGCGAGGAAGATCCGACGAATACGCATGGTGTTCCTTCTGTCAACGCGCCGAAACAGCGAGAATATTCCGAAGTGCTCGGCGAAACGCTCTGCGCGTTAGCGGAGGAAGATCCGAAAGTAGCCGTCGTTTCTGCGGCGATGACGGAAGCTTTGGGGTTAAACGAATTTTTTACTAAATTTCCCGAACGCGCTTTCGACGTGGGCATTTGCGAAGAAAACGCTTCCGTGCTTTGCGCCGCTATGGCGGCAGGCGGCTTAAAGCCGTATTATGCGATATATTCCACTTTTTTACAGCGTGCGTTCGATGAGATCATTCATGACGTTTGCGCGCAAGATTTGCCCGTAACCTTCTGCATCGATCGTGCAGGCATTTCGGGTGCGGACGGGGAAACGCATCAAGGCGTTTTCGATTTGTCCTATTTATCGTTTATTCCGAATTTGACGATTGCCGTACCCAAAGATTTGGAAGAATTTCGGAAAATGCTTGCGTTCAGTCGCACCTATCGACATCCGTTGGCGATACGCTATCCGCGCGCAGGGAGAGAAAACTTTTCCGAGAAGAACGATACGGAGATTGCACTCGGAAAATGGGAATATTTGCGCAAGAGCGAAAAAAGCCGCGTTTCGTTGCTCGCAACGGGAGAACGCTGTTTGGCGATAGCTTGTAACGCGACGGAAAAGCTTCGTGAAGATGGCATAGAATGTGACGTCGTGAACGCGCGTTTCGTAAAGCCGCTCGATACGCTGCTTTTGGACGGGCTGCAAACCGAATATGTCGTAACCGTCGAAGACAACGTTGCGGTTGGCGGTTTCGGGGCGGCGGTGCGCGGATATTTGGCGGAAACGGACAAGCCTTGTAAGGTGAAAACGTTTGCGTACAGAGATTCGTTTATACCGCAAGGAAGCGTTTCGGAGTTGCAGACGAAATACGGCGTAAGCAGTCGGGAAATTCAGGATTATATCAAGCGAGTGCTCGCATGAGGGCGGACAAGTTTTTTGCGGCGCGCTTCGGTTCTCGCACGAAAGCGGCGGAAGCCATCGAAAAAGGCTTGGTATTATCGGACGGAAAACCCGTTAAACGGGATACGGAGATAAAAGAAACGTCCGTTTTTACTATTTTGGAAGCGAAGGAGCACTTTGTTTCCAACGGCGGATATAAATTGGAACGCGCCTTAAAAACGTTCGACTTTTCTTGCGAAGGGGGCGTTTTTGCCGATATCGGCGCGAGTACGGGCGGTTTTACCGATTGTTTGCTGCAACACGGCGCAAAGCGCGTATATGCGATCGACGTCGGGGAAAGTTTGTTGCACGAAAGTCTTTTATCGGACGAGCGCATCGTCGTAATGGAGAATACCAACGCGCGTTATTTGACGAAAGCGAGTTTTTCGGAACCGCTCGACGGAGTGGTGACGGACGTAAGCTTTATTTCTCTTCGCTTGATTTTTCCCGTGATAAAAGACGTTTTGCAGGATAACGGAAGCGCGTTTGTTTTGATCAAACCGCAGTTCGAGTGCGAAAATAAACACATCGGGAAAAGCGGTATCGTTGCGCCGTCTGCGCACCCGAAAATCGTAGAAAAAGTATTGTCCTATTTGTCGGAGAGTTCTTTATATCCGCACGGCATAATCAATGCTCCCGTACGAAAGGGCAAAAATATCGAATACGTTTTGTACTGTAAACCAACTCGTTTCGGTTCGCTTTCGACACGAGAAGTCGTGAAACAGGTTGAGTGTTTTGTCAGACATAATTCCGTCGGAAACTTGTTTTAGCGGTGAAATTCAAGGAGAATTTACGAATGAAAATCGGATTGCTCGGCAAAATTTCAAAAATAAAAACGTCGGAAACGTTGCAGGATTTGGCGACGTTTTTACGCGCGCAAGGGCATGAAACGACGTGCTTTTTCGAGCCGCGAGAAATCGACGGCGTGGAAGTCGTTCTTGTTTTGGGTGGCGACGGCGCGATTTTGCACGCGGCTTTGCCTGCGGCGCAAAAAGGCATAAAAATCATCGGCATAAATTACGGAAATTTAGGCTTTTTGACGGAATACGAAAAGGACGAAAGAGACCGCGTAGCCGAGTTGTTGTCGGCGTTGGAACAGGGAACGTGTCCGATTGTTCGGCGCAGTTTGTTGCAGCTTTCCGTCGGCGATAAACGCTTTTATGCTTTGAACGAATTCGCGATACAGCGCGAAAACGCTTTAACGGCGGAAAAAACGCCGCAAATTCTTACTCTGCGCGTAACGACGCAAGAGGGGAGCGATTGTATCGGCGGCGACGGCGTTTTGATCTGTACGCCGACGGGTTCGACGGCGTATTCGCTTTCTGCCGGCGGCGCGATCTTAACGCCGCAAGTGCCCGTGTTCATGTTCACGCCGATTTGCGCTTTTTCCATGCGTTCTCGCCCGATCGTTTTTTCGGACGAAACGGTGTTTTTCCTGTGCGTGGAGAAGGGGCGCGGTATCGTGCTTGCGGACGGGCGCGGCGTTGCTTCCGTTTCCGCTGGGGGCGTTCTGCATATCGGCAAAGCTCCGTTTACGGCGGATTTTCCCGTGAAAGAGGGAACGGATTTTTTTGCAAGAATACGAAACAAACTGAAAGATTGAAAGGAGGCGATACGCTTATGTTACGATCTGCACGGCAGGCGAAAATTTTGGAGCTTATTTCTCAAAAGGAAATCGAAACGCAAGAGGAGCTTTGCGACGAGTTGAACGCGTTGAATTACGTCGTTACCCAAGCCACGATTTCTCGCGATATTCGCGATATGCACCTTTTTAAGGTAGCCGGCACGAAAAAGAAATATCGTTATGCTTATATCAACGGTTCGGGGGACGAGGTTTCTCCGAAAATGCGGAATTTGTTTCGCGAATGCGTGCTTTCCGTTTGCGCGGCGCAAAATCTCGTCGTCGTGAAAACGTTGACGGGAAACGGGGCGAATGCAGGCGCGGTCGTCGATAAACTCAACTATCGAGAAATTGTCGGTTCGGTCGCCGGGGACGATACGCTTTTGATCGTTTGCGCAAATAACGACGATGCGGCGACGGTCGTCGAATATATAAAAGAATTCATGAAATAAAACGGTTTGGTACGGTTATGTTATCGAAGCTTATCATTAAAAACGTCGCGCTTATCGAAGAGGCGGAAATTGCTTTCGGTTCGGGATTGAACGTGTTATCGGGGGAAACGGGCGCAGGAAAATCCGTAATTTTGGATTCCGTCAATTTCGTGTTGGGCGCAAAAGCCGATCGAAGCATGATCCGCCACGGCGAAGCGGAATGTTTCGTAAAAGCCGAATTTTTATTATCCGAAGATAGCGCGGCGGTGCAAACCCTTCGCGAAATGGATATCGAGTCCGACGGCGATATTATAATATCCCGTCGTTTTTCCGAGAACGGAAAAAGCTCGATAAAGATCAACGGGAGTGCGGTTACTTCGGCGATGTTGCGCCGCGTCACCGATTCTTTGGTGGACGTACACGGGCAAAGCGAACATTTCTTTTTGCTGAAAGAAGCCAATCAGCTGAAAACGTTGGACGCAGTCGTGGGTGTGCCACTTTACGATTTGAAAGCGGAGCTTGCCGCTTTGTTGAAGGAAAAGAAAGAAATTTTGAAGCGCATGGAGCTTCTCGGCGGCGACGAAAAAGAACGTGGCAGACGTTTGGACGTGTTGGATTTTCAGATAAAGGAAATCGAAGCGGCGGCTTTGCAGGACGGCGAGGAGGAAGAACTTCTTTCCCGTCGCAACAAAATCGCCAATATGGAAAAGATTATCGCCGCGCTTAGAGAAGCTATCGCGCTTTTTTCGGACGACAACGGCGTTTTGGACTGTATTCGTCGCACGACGCACGCCTTAAACGGGATTTCGCGCTTGGACGAAGCGTACGCTGCGCTGTCGGAGAAAACGGAAACGCTTTCCGCCGAAGCGGAAGATATATCGGAAACGCTTTCGGGTTTTGCCGACGACTTGTATTTCGACGAAAACGAGGCGGAAACGACGGAAAATCGCTTGGACGTAATCCGCTCCATGAAACGTAAATACGGCGCAAATAAGGCGGAAATAGACGCTTATTTGGCGTCGATTCGTTCGGAGTACGATTTGTTGTCCGATTGCGAGGGGCAATACGCCGTTTTAACGGAGCGATTGGGAAAAATCGATCGAAAAATTTACGCCGTCTGCGAAAAAATGACGGGATTGCGAAAGGAACACGGCGCGGCGTTTTGCAAGCGCGTTACGGAAGAGTTGAAAACCTTGAATATCGCCAACGCGCAATTTTGCCTCGATTTCAAGCCTTACGACGAGAGTTGCGTCGACGAAGCGACGACGAACGGAATGGACGGCGTATGCTTCTTGTTTTCGGCGAATGCCGGCGAACCGATGAAACCGTTGGGCAAAATCATAAGCGGAGGCGAAATGAGTCGGTTTATGTTGGCGATAAAAACGCAGCTTTCCGAAAAAAACGAAATTTCTACCTATATTTTTGACGAGATCGACGCGGGGATCAGCGGTAAAACGGCGAAGGTCGTGGGCGAAAAATTGGCTCGAATTGCAAAAGATACGCAAATTATAGCGGTTTCGCATTTGGCGCAAATTGCCGTAATGGGCGATCGCGAATATCTCATTGAAAAAAAGGAAGAAAACGAAAAAACTTTGACGCACGTTTATGCGTTGCGGGACGATGAGCGCGTACGGGAGATCGTACGATTGCTCGGCGGTGACGAGAAAGACGTTTTTGCGGAAAAGCACGCTTTGGAGTTGATGAAACAAGCGACGGCGTATAAAGCTTCGCTCTGATATGTTTAAAAAAATGCATAATGCACGCTCGACTTGCGCAAAATGGTTTCTGAATGGAGGCAGCTATGCGCAGGTTGAGCTTTTTAATTTTCGGGGCGATTGTATTCGTCGGAGGACTCGGGGTAAGATCGCAGACGACGTGTTCCGCTTCGGCAGACGGAAAGACCGTATACGTCGGCGGTATGTCGGCGGGATTTACCCTTAAAACGGGCGGCGCGCAGGTGATCGGGTTTAGCGAGGTGATTACGAAAAACGGAACGAAATCGCCGGCTTTGCTTGCCGGCGTAAAAACGGGCGACAGAATAAAAAAAGCGGAAGGCATTTCTATCGAAAATATAGGCGATTTGAACGAAATCGTCGAAAAAAGCCGCGGAAAATGCTTGCGCTTGGAAATCGCGCGCGGCGAAGCGATTTTGGAACTTTCCGTGCAACCGTCGCAAGAGGCTGTCAGCGGTAAATACAAACTCGGCGTGTTGGTGCGAGATAGTCTTTCGGGTATCGGGACGGTGACGTATATCGATAAAACGGCAGGACGTTTCGGTGCATTGGGGCATTCCGTGGACGGCGAAGATCGGCGTTGTATGCAGCTTTCTAAAACGGCGGTATACGCTTGCAGTATCGTAGGCGTCAGCAAAGGCGTACGCGGAAAAGCAGGGGAACTGCGCGGTATGTTTTTGAGCGATAAATGTATCGGCGCTGCGGAAAAGCTTTGTTCTTGCGGTATTTTCGGAAGGATTTCCGAAACTTTTTCCACGGACGGATTATTGTCGGCTGTTGCGGATTCGCAAAACGCAAAACCGGGAAAAGCAGTGATTTATTCGACTGTCAGCGGCGTGGAAATCAAGCGGTATACGATAGAGATCGTAAAGGTCGATAAGGGAAACCGAGAGAATAAGAATTACGTAATAAAAATTACGGACGCGGATTTGATAGAGGAAACAGGCGGCATCGTGCAGGGCATGAGCGGCAGTCCGATTTTGCAAGACGGTCAGCTTGTCGGGGCGATTACGCACGTGTTTTTGAACGATCCGACGCGCGGATACGGTATCGATATCGATAAAATGCTCGGTGAGTAATTAGTATGTCTGGCATAATTATTATGCCACACAAAGTAGTTTTGCCATGTCAGAAAGGAGGATAAGGGGTGAAAAAAATAAAAAAGACGCTTGTCGTTATGGGGGTGTTAGCCGCGCTCGGCGGAGGCGCGACGTCCGTAAACAATAGCTTTTCCGCAGAACCGCGAGCGTTTGCGGCTGAAACGACGGCTTTTGACGAGGCTTGCGCGCTGCCTGCGGTGCAGGCGGAAAAACAAGTTGATTTGGAATTGCACGGAAAATCGGCTTATTTAATGGAATTTTCTTCGCAAAAATCGATTTATCGCGAAAACGAAAAATTGCGTTTGCCGATTGCAAGCATGTGTAAAATCATGACGTCCCTGCTTGTATTCGAGGAAATCGAGGCGGGAAATTTGCAAATGTCGGAAGAAGTATGCGTGAGCGAACGCGCGGCTTCTATGGGCGGTTCGCAAGTGTTTTTGGAAGCGAACGCAAAATACTCCGTGCGCGAACTCTTAAAAAGCATTATCGTTTGTTCGGCAAACGACAGCTGCGTGGCTTTGGCGGAGCGTATTTGCGGTAGCGAAAAGCTGTTCGTGGAGCGAATGAACGAAAAAGCAAAAGCCGTGGGGGCGAACGATACGCTGTTTGCGAATTGCACCGGTTTGCCGAAAGATCCGCAATATTCTTGCGCGCACGACGTGGCTATCATGCTGAAATGCTTGTTGGCGCACAAGGACTACTATGCTTTCGGTAACATCTGGACGGATCGCTTCGAGCATCCGAAAGGTCGTTATACGGAAATAACCAACACCAATAAGCTCGTGCGGTTTTACGACGGTTGCGACGGCGGAAAAACGGGATTTACCAACGAGGCGGGATTTTGTCTGGCGGCGACGGCAAAACGCGACGGTATGCGTGTGATTTCCGTCGTTATCGGAGAAGAAAACAGCAAACAGCGTTTTGCGGACGTACGGACGATGCTCGATTACGCGTTCGCCAATTACGGCGTAACCAAAGTCGTTTCTTCGACGAGCCTTTTGGAGACGCCGGCCGCCGTTCGTGGCGGAAAGCGCAAGCAGCTTTCCCTCTTGCCGAGTCGCGATTGCTACGTTTTTGCGCGTCGCGGCGAAAAACCGAACGTGACGACGGAGGTTTCGACGAAAAACTTGAAAGCGCCGATTAAAAAGTCGGAAAACGTCGGGGAAATGCTCGTTTTCAAAGACGGAATACAAATCGATCGTATACCGCTGCTTGCGGCGCAGGACGTGGAACGGGCGAATTTCTTCGATTGCTTGAAAGAGGTTGCCGCAAATTGGAACGGCAGGCGGTAAAGTTCCGCGGTTTGAAAAGACGTTTTTTACGAAAATATCGTAAAAGGCGTTTTTTCTTTGGAAAAATATTCTGCAATTCTTGCTATTTCCGTGAAAATCTGCTACAATATCTGTAATTGCATCGGACAGAGGTTCACTAATGAATACGAGAGATACGCTTAAAATAAATTCACTAATGAATACGAGAGATACGCTTAAAATAAACGAGAAGGGACATTTGGAGCTTGGCGGCGCGGATTGCGTGGAGCTTGCGCGAGAGTTCGGCACGCCCGTTTATCTTTTCGATGAAGCTTATATTCGTCGCATGATGCGCGTTTATCGCGAAACGATACGAAAGGAATACGACGGAAACGGATTGGTTTTATACGCCTCTAAGGCGTTTTCCTGTCAAGCCGTATATCGTATTGCCGACGAAGAAGAAATCGGTATAGACGTCGTTTCCGGAGGCGAGCTTTATACGGCAAAGCAGGCAAGTTTTCCCATGGAACGCGTTTATATGCACGGAAATAATAAATTAGCGCACGAAATCGGCGAAGCCATGGATTGTGGCGTCGGGTGTATCGTCGCCGACGCGTATTCGGAAATCGATATAATTGAAAGAGAAGCGGAAAAGCGCGGCATAATGCAGGATATTTTGTTGCGCATAAATCCCGGGGTGGAAGCGCATACGCACGCATTCGTTCAAACGGCAACTACGGACAGCAAATTCGGCTTTTCCGTTGCCGACGGCGCGGCGGAGCGTGTTACGGCGTACGCATTGCGTTGCGCGCACGTGCGCTTGCTCGGTTATCATTGCCATATCGGTTCGCAAATTTTCGAAAAACAATCTTTCGTGGTAGCTGCTTCCAAGTGCATGGCGTTTGCCGCGCAAATGCGCGAAAAACTCGGTTTTACGCTGAAAACCTTAAATCTCGGAGGCGGTTTCGGTATTTGGTATACCGACGAGGACAGAAAGCTTTCGGCGGAAGGATATGCCGAATACGCGGAAGCGTTGATTGCCGAAGTAAAAAAACAGGCTTTGCAATACGCAATGCCCCTTCCTTTTCTCGTTATCGAGCCGGGGCGTTCGATCGTCGGGGAAGCAGGCGTTACTTTGTATACGGTCGGGACGATAAAGGATATTCCCGGAATAAAAAAATACGTATCCGTTGACGGGGGTATGTTCGATAATCCGCGCTATGCCTTATACGAAGCGAAGTACACGCCGATTTTGGCAAATCGCGCCGCGGAAGATCCGACGGAAATCGTCACCGTCGTAGGGAAATGCTGTGAAAGCGGCGATATTATCGCCCCGAACGTTTCTCTGCCGACGGCGCGCACGGGAGATATACTTGCCGTTCTTTCTACGGGAGCGTATAATTATTCCATGGCGATGAATTATAATCGGAATTTGATTCCGCCTTGCGTGTTGGTTCGAGAAGGAAAAGGGGAATACATCGTACGTCCGCAAAGTTACGAAGATCTCAATCGAAACGATAGGATACCGACGCGCTTGCGTAAAAAATAAACGCGCTTTTCCGATGTCTTTTCGGAAAAATGTCGTGCGCCGCACTTGCAATTTTTATACGGATATGGTATAATAACGATATGATAGAATATCTTGTAAATATTTTGGCACAGCTTGTTGCCGTGACGATCGTGCTTACGCTTCACGAATTCGCGCATGCGTACGCCGCCTATAAGTGCGGAGATCCGACGGCGAAGTTTGCAGGGCGCATGTCCGTGAACCCGTTGCGACACTTCGATCCGCTCGGCTTGGTCGCTTTTGCGTTCGTCGGCTTCGGTTGGGCAAAACCCGTGCCGATTAACCCTAACAATTTCTATAATTATCGGAAAGGCTCGTTTTGGACTTCGATCGCAGGCGTATTGACGAATTATCTTACGGCGTTTTTGTTCTATCCGATATTTATTTTCGCGGTTTACTATCTCTGTCCGTTGGTAAGCGGAACGTACATGGCACTGTTTATTTACGTTTTGTTTCTCGACTTGTTTTCTTGTTCGCTCAGTTTTTGCGCGTTTAATCTTATTCCTTTATATCCGTTGGACGGTTTTCGCGCTATCGAAGCGGCAAAAAAACGGCACGGAAAAGTCTATTACTTTTTGCGGCAATACGGACAGTATATTTTGCTCGGTTTAATGCTCGTGCATTTGTTGGCGGATAGAATACCGTATCTCGCTTATATAGATTTATTGGAATACTTGATGCTTTTTGCAATCAACGTTTTGGGCAAACCGATCACCTTGCTTTGGGATTATTTATTGCGTTTTATTATTCGATAGGGAAAATATACATGGAAAAAATTACGGTTGATTCAGTCAAAAATTTTGAAACGGAAGTCGATTATACGACGGTTCTCGACAATTTCGAAGGGCCGCTCGATTTGTTGTTGCATTTGATTAAGCAAGAAGAAATCGAAATCAAGGATATTTTCGTGTCGCAGGTTACCGAGCAATTCCTTTCTTATATGAAGGCTTTGCCGTATTTGGACTTGGAAAAAGCGAGCGAATATTTGAACATCGCCGCTACGATTATCGATATTAAAGCGCGCAGCTTAGTGCCGCCGCCCGACGACGATTTGGGTTGGACGGACGACTACGACGATAATCCCGAACAGGAATTGATCCACGCTTTGGAAGAATACCGCATGATAAAAGAGGAAGCGGAAAAGCTGAAAGAGCGCGAAACCGTCGGGTACTTCTTTAAGCAGCCGGATAAAGACCTTACGGGCGTGCAGGTGCAGTATAAGGATTTCACCGTAGACGCCTTGATGAAAGCGTTCACGAAAATGATGATCCGCTTGGAGAACAAACGGAGAGAAAATCCGCCTCCGCGCGAGATTCCGAAAGACGTATATACCGTTCGCGATAAAATTCATTACATTCGCGATAAAGTGAAAGCCAAAGACGTTATGCAATTTGAAGAATTGTTCGACGAAACGGCTTCTACACCGGAGATTGTAACTACCTTTCAGGCACTTTTGGAACTCTTGAAACATCAATTTATAGTCGTGGAACAAGAAGAATTGTTTTCTTCTATTACCATAAAGAAAAATCCTAACAGAAGCGAGGAAGAAGAAATTGGAGAAATTGACGAATATAATTGAGGCTATATTGTTTGCGGCAGGAGACGCCGTTCCCGTGGATTTACTTCGCGAAAAATTGAACGTTACGAAACGCGACGTAGACGAGGCGGTACGCCAATTGGAAAAAAAGTATACGGGTATTTGCGGCATTCGGTTATTGAATTTTAATCACAAGTTGCAATTTGCCACCAATCCCGATTATAAGGAACTTGTTGCGGCAACGCTGATGCCTATTCGAGAAAAGGAGTTTACCCGTACGATTTTGGAATGCGCTGCTATTATCGCTTATAAACAACCGATTACGCGAGGAGAATTGGAAGCGGTGCGCGGCATTAACAGCGACTACGCCATTACCACTTTGTTGAGTTTGGATATGATTGCGCCTTGCGGCAGAAAAGATACGGTCGGAAAACCCGTATTGTACGAAACGACGGATAATTTCTTGAAACGCTTTAAGTTGAAATCGCTTTCGGATTTGCCTGACTACGAGGAGTTGATGCGGAAGATTGCCGAGCTGAACGCTACCGATACGGCAACGAGCAATTATCTTTACGAGAAAGACGTATACGATCCGTCCGCCGATACGGATACGGAAGAAACGCCGTCGGAAAGCGACAACGCGTCGGAACAGCATACGAGCGACGGTTTCGAGTTGCCTGATTTTCTGAAAGATATCGAGGACGGTATTATTAAAATTCAATAATTCGAGTACATAGATTTAATTTGACCTGCCCATATTGTTCGTATGGGCAGGTCGTATTTTTGGCTTTGGATAATCGGCGGCGTCTTGATGCTTCTCTTTTTTCCGATTTATACGAAAACGACGATTTACTATGACGCCGACGGGCGAAAATGCGGTTTTGCGGTATATCTTTATAAGTTTTTATTTCTCGGCGGCGGTTATATTGCGACTTACCCGGGCGGTTTGGCTTTGCATATAAGCAAGAAAAAGGCTATTTTATTGCCTTTTCGAGAAATTGAGGCGGAACGAAAGCGTGTTTCTTGGTTAAAATCCCTGCGCCTGCAATCGCTTGAAATTCATGTGGAAACGGGGGCGGAATATCTTCTTTGGTCTATGCTCGGAGAAGAGATACTACGCAGAGTGCAAGCGGCGATAAGCGGCAATAAAGCTCGCTTTTCTCGCGGATTATGGCTTGCAAACGGCGAACTATTCCGAATAACCGCCGCAATTCATACCAAACTGACGGGATATCGAGTTTTGAAAACCGCAATAAAATCATGGAAGGAGTATGTATTATGTCAGACAAAAACAAAAAAATCAAGCCGCTGATTGACTTATCTTTGGAACGTATCGGTACTATGGCAGACGTAAATACGGTTGTCGGAACGCCGATTACGACGCGTAGCGGTCTTCAAATTATTCCTTTTTCCAAAGTTACGCTTGCCAATCTTGCCGGCGGAGGCGAGTACGGCGATATAAAGGTTATCAAAGAAGCCGATAGCGTACCGTTTGCAGGCGGAAGCGGTTCTGTCGTCAGTATGAAGCCGTTGGGCTTTTTAATCGACGACGGAAAAACTTGCCGCATGATGAAGGTAACCGATCAGCCTTTGGATAATTTAATTGAAAGAATGGGAGAGATTTTACAAGACGTTGTTTCTAAAAAATAAGATAAAAGCAAATGTTTTTGCGGTGCTGTTTTTTACCTTTTGTCTATTTGCGTTTCCCACGCAAGACGCCGCATGTGCGACGACTGCGGAACAAATTTACGGGAAAGCCGAATGCGTTATGGAAGCGAACAGCAGAAGAGTGTTGTACGAGTGGAACGGAGATACTTGTCTTCCTATGGCAAGTACGACGAAAATCGTAACGGCGGCTACGGTATTGGAGCGGTGTAAAAATCTCGAAGAAGTAGTGCGTATTCCGAAAGCCGCCGAAGGCGTGGAGGGTTCTTCCGTATATTTGAAAGCCGACGACGCGTATACGGTGGAGGAATTGCTCTACGGCTTGATGTTACGTTCGGGGAACGATTGCGCCGCGGCTTTGGCGTTGCATATCGGCGGCACGGAAAGAAAGTTTTGCGGTTTGATGAACGCGTTTGCGCAAAAAGCAGGTGCGTTTCACAGTCAATTCGCCAATCCGCACGGCTTGCCGAACGATTCGCATTATACGACGGCAAGAGATTTAAGTCTTATCGCGTGTTACGCAATGCAAAATCCGATATTTCGGCGAATTGTCGCTACAAAATATTATGCGCCGCGGCATTGGAAAAATAAAAATAAGTTGCTTTACGAATTCGACGGAGCAATCGGGATAAAAACCGGATATACGAAGGCGGCAGGGCGTTGTTTGGTCAGCGCGGCGGAACGCGACGGCATGACGCTTATATGCACGGTTTTGCATTGTCCGCCCATGTACGAGCGTTCGGCGCAATTGCTGCAAGACGCATTCCGAACCTATCGTTATACGAAGCTGTTGACGGCAAACGAAGCAATTTCCTGCAATAATGCCGATAAATCGTTGCAAGCGTACGTCGCGCAAGATTTTTATTATCCGTTATCGGACGGAGAAATAGAGCAAATCGAACGAGTGATGCGCGTGCGAAAAGGGGCGGAAAGTGCGAAATCGAAAGAAGTTATAGGAAAAATTCAAATATATCTCGCAAAACGTTTGCTTTTTTCGGGGAATTTATATAAACTATAATGGTAATCACGAAAGAAGGAACGTTGGAACACATGCGCATCAATAAATTTTTGGCGGATAACGGTATTGCGAGTCGTCGGCACGCCGACGCTTTAATTGCGGCGGGAAGAGTGGAGATAAACGGCGAAAAAGCGACGCTCGGCGCAAACGTTGAAGAGGGGGACTCCGTTCTTCTTGACGGTCAGCCGATTATCGTCGAGGAGAAGAAAGAAGTCTATTATCTGATGAATAAACCCAAAGGCGTCGTTTGCACAGCGGCGGACGATCGCGGCAGGAAAACGGTTATGGAGCTTTTGCCCGAATCTGTCGGAAGGGTGTTTCCCGTCGGCAGGCTGGATTATGCGACGGAGGGGCTTTTGATCTTAACGAACGACGGTGATTTGGCTTTTCGTTTAACGCACCCGAAAACGGAAATTCCGAAAACGTATATGGCAAGGATCGAAGGTACGTTGACGGAAAAAGACTTAAATCCTATCCGTTCGGGGATAGAGTTGGACGGCATTTTGACAAAAAAATGCAAGGCGCATATCGTAGAAACCAATAAGGCGTATACGAAAGTGCATATAACGATTACGGAGGGCAAAAATCGTCAAATACGTCGCATGTTTGAAGCTATCGGGAAAAATGTGGAATTTTTGAAACGGGTTGCTATCGGACAATTAAAGCTGAAAGGTTTGGATCGCGGAAAAACTCGACCTTTGACGGAAGAGGAAGTCGCCTATCTGAAAGGTCTATAAACGACGAAAAAAATACCCCCCGTGCGGAAACGCACGGGGGGGCAATCGTTTATGAAGGAAATATCGTTGCCAAACGTCGCGATTATTGCGAGTTAAGAGCGATAATTGCGAATTAAACCGACTACTTTTCCGAGAATGGCAACTTCTCCGTTTTCAAAAACCATGTCGGAAAGGGCTTCGTTTTCGGGGTGCAAAATAACCTGATCGTTTTTCAAATATAACCGCTTTACGGTGGCGGAATCGTCAATCAAAGCAACGACGATATCCCCGTTGTCCGCCGTTTGTTGACGACGTACGACGATTTTATCACCGTTCATGATACCGGCGTCTATCATGGAAGTGCCTTCCACACGCAACATAAACAACTCTTCTCCGCGAAATTCCGTTGCAGGGAAAGTGTAATAATCTTCGTAGTTTTCATAGGCAAAAATGGGTTGTCCTGCGGTTACCGTACCGATTAAAGGGATATTGACGCCTGCGCTTTTGGCAAGCGTGACGGAACGCTTTTTATTGACGGATTTATTCAAAAAACCGCGATCCTGTAATTTCTGCAAGTAGCTGTAAACCGTAGCCGTGGATTTTATTCCGCATTCCGCGCCGATTTCTCGCACGGAAGGCGTATATCCGTTTTCTTCAAAAAATTTACGAATATAATCCATTATTTTTATCAATTTGTCGTCTGCGGACATTTTTTCACCTCATATTACAATGAACTATTTATAGTATAACATAATTTTTTATAAAAAGCAAACAAATGTTTATATGAAACGCTTGATTTTTTTATAAATTTTGCTATAATTATATAAAAAGCTTTTGGGAGGGTAGATTATGGAAAGAAGGATTGGCGAGCCTTGCGTTTTATACGATCGAACGTGCATAGGGTGCTTGGAGTGCGAAACTTGCGATTTAGATCCGAATAAGGTTTGCGATAATTGCGGCAAATGTATCGAATTCGAAGACGTGGCGACGATAAAAATAGACAAAATATATACGAACCCCGACGATTACAAAGAATAAGCCTCAAAGGGGTAAAAGCGTTAAAAAATGCTTCCGATATTTTATCGGAAGCTGTTTTCAATTACATCGGGTAAAAGCCGATAAACGGAAACGCCGATCTTATTTTCAAAATATTCTTTGATTTCCAACGTCCTTTTCCAGCGCGCGATTGTCGCAGGTTGCATACCGTATCGAATCGCTACGTCCACGAAACGCTTTTCCAAAAGGCAAAAGCCCGAAGGCAAAGCCAATGCGTCGCATAACTGCACCAAATAATCGTAATCGTCGTATTGCGCGCTTCGGATAAATTCACGCATGAATGCGTAATCGCTTTCGGGCATATCGAATTTTCCGATGGAAGTTTCTATATCCTGTATCATGAATGCGTGCGAAATACATATTTGCGCGGCTTTATCCCAATTGCGCTCTTTACAATAGCGGTATCCGTCCAGCAAGTGCCGTTCCGAAGAAATACCTGCATATCTTCCTATATCGTGCAAAATTCCGTAAATATAAGCTTGTTCCGCCGATAAGTTATCGCATTTTTCAGCGATATTGCGGCAAGCCGCCGCAACGTATTCCGAATGGGCTACCCATGCGCCCGGATTTTGTTTTTCTGCCCATGTTAAAGCGTTTTTTGCCGTTTCGGTATTCAACTCCATTAGCGGAACTCCTTAATTCGTTCGTAGACTTCTTTCCAATCGGCAACGCGTTGCAAGTTCGTACTCGTATGTATATTGCCTTTGCCGCTAAACAGCAAAACGGGAATTCCCGTAGAGAGAACTTTTTGACAGTTTCCCACGGAATCGTCTATAAATAAAGCAATGTTTTCGTCTTTGCAAGCCTGCGCTTTGTCGAAAGCGCATAACAGCTTGTCGTAGGGGATACCGTTGGCGTTTAATTGCTCTTGCGTTGTTTTATAGGCGTTTGTATACAGGCGATCGTCGCGCGCCGTTATAATAAAGACGGAATGTCCCAATTCTTTTATCTTGCGGATATAGCATAATGCGTCGGGTTTAATAGGCGTATGCGGAACGACTTTATCGTAGTACTTTTTGCAAAAGTCCAATTCTCTTGATTGCCACGCTTCGGGCAAAGTGGAATAGGAAATGTTTCTCTTTT
This sequence comes from uncultured Clostridia bacterium, assembly GCA_964459515.1. Taxonomy (GTDB): domain Bacteria; phylum Bacillota; class Clostridia; order Christensenellales; family Borkfalkiaceae; genus Scatosoma. The sequence continues at coordinate 27,060 of CAYWML010000003.1, forward strand.
GCAACTCTTCGAGATCGGCGTTAAAATATTCGGCTACGAAAGGCATCAAATAGTCAAACGTATCCATAATCGTATCGTCTATGTCGATTCCGATATTCATAAAGTATCCTCCCAAAAATAGTTTACGAGAATAAGGGGCGCATAGCGTTTTAAGGTTCTTCGTCGTTGTCTTTGCGTAATTTTACGATGTTTGCGACTTTTTTCCGATTATCTTCGGTAATCGCGGCATAATGTTTTTTCGTCGTATTCACGTCGCGATGTCCCAAAACGTCGGCTACGATATAGATATCGCCCGTTTCGTTGTATAGACGAGTGCCGTATGTACTGCGAAGTTTGTGCGGTGTGATTTTTTTCAGCGGCGAAACAAGTTTGCTGTATTTTTTTACGAGAATTTCCACCGAACGAACGTTAATACGCTTGTATTGCATAGATAAAAAGAAAGCCGATTCGTCTTTCGGAATTTTCGGATCGTTGGATTTTTCGGCTATATATTCTTGCAACGCGTATTTTACTTCGTCGGAAAAGTACAAAATCGTTTGATTGCCGCCTTTTCTTGTCACGAGGAAAGAATTTTCCTCAAAGTCAAAGCTGTCGTTGTCCAAGCCGACAAGCTCACTGATACGAATGCCTGTTCCCAAAAACAACGTAAGAATCGCCGTATCGCGAATACGCGTTTTTTTGTGATAACCGATTGCATGATGGGGAAGTCCGTTGCCGTTTTCCGCGACGTGAATTAAATCCGAAGCTTCGTCGGCTTCCAAACGAATGATTTCTTTTTCGTGCAACTTCGGCGTAAGCACCTTCGCTGAATTATCTACGGAAATCATGCCGCGCGAAAAGAAATATTTGAAAAGAGCGCGTACGGCGGAAAGCTTGCGCGCTTTCGCGCGTTCGTCGCAGGATAAACGTTTGCCGCGAAAGGAGTAGTGCGACAAATAGCTTAAAAACAGCTCGATATCGTGGTGAGTTATTCCCTCTAAATGCTCTAACGTCAAATCGGCGATTTCGTCGTTGCGATACTTCTTTTTCGTTAAAAAATCGAAAAAAATCCGCAAGTCGTAGGCGTATTTCAAACGCGTTTGACTGCTGGTTCTCGTTTCGATACCTAAAAAATAGTCGGCGCAAAAGGGGGGGAGCTCTTCTAAAAGTTCCGCGATTTTATCGACATCCTGAATATTACGTTTGGTATAGTAATTTTCGTTTTTCATATCTATATTGTATAAAAAAAATTAAAAAAAGTCAATAAGAATATGGTTTTTTTCGAAAAGTTTTATAGAAAAGATGAGAGGGACACACCGATAATGTTTCTCGCTGGATGACATTGCTGCATTATCTTATAAGTCGTTTTGAATTGCGAAACTATGCGTAATACGTAGCAGCAAAAACGAATAGTGGTGTGGATTGGGAAAGAAGAAAACTATTCGTAAAATGCAGGTTTTACGAAGAGTTTACAGCGGTTTTTCAATTCTTCGCTTTTCTTTTTTCTGCTCCCGTTTTAGGGCTTTTTTTCGTTCTTTTCGAGCTAATATGCGTTCATATAGTCCTTGTTTTTCGTACTTGTAGTCGATTACCACAAACAACGTAACAAGGTACAAGAAAGACAATATGGTAACAAAAACTTCCAAAAATTCGATAAGTTCAATCATAAAAATTCACCTATTCCTTTATTATTTTTTTTAGATCAGATTGATCATAGAATACAACGTTGTAAAAGAAAATCTAATAGATTATCTAAAAAATCAAAATTCGAATTAAAAATCAGAAAAAAAGCATAAAGAAATCTAATACAACGATAAGCAGTAAGTTAAAAGTCGCTAACGGGCGGGGACTCAGGGGCGCAGATGCGCCCCCTTTGCACCCCCCTCGAAGCCGTTCTCGTCGCTCATCGGAACGCACTAACCCAATATCACCCATTTCACGCACCATAAAATCACGATAATCGCAAGTATTGCGATTGCAACAAAAACAACTATAAAACAGAACCTCCTTTCATTTATTCTTTTTTTTTAGAAAACAGACCGCCTCGTAGCGGCGAAGCGGTCTGTCTTGGTACTATCGATTAGCGATTACGCGCACCGAGCGAAGTTACGAAATTGAGTACCCAACGGCTCAATCCGAATGCCAAAGAGCAACCGGCAAATACCGTAACCAACGTACCCATAACGGAAAGCTTCGTACCGTCGCCGTCAGACGAAAGGAAAATCGCGTTCGCCATCGAACTCAAGCCAGCACCAATTCCGGCACCGATACCTTTAATAGGCTCAACCAAATTAGCAACGATTTCTGTAACCAATAGATATACCTCCTTTTTTCTTATTTTTCTTTATTCTCAGGCGGTCTCTTATTCGCTTTATCCTTCTTCGCGCGAATTCTTTCCCGAATATCGCGAAAAAGAGACACTCCTAAAAATCCCGTCAAGGCTATCAATCCGATAGTCAACAAAATACCGATACTCTTCATTTTAGAATTCCTCCAATTCAATTCCTGCACGCAACAGCTGCAGCTCGGCACGATCGGTTACAAATCCCAAACGCACTTTTTGACCTTTTACTCCCATCTCGAAGTATCTGTACGGAACGCCGTTCCGCGATACTCCATAACGCACGCATACGGTAGCGTCTTTAATGGGTACGGGTTGTTTTTCCATGCTTGTCGTCATCGTCTTCACCTCCTTTATAGTTTTCCGAGAGCATAAGCTCTATAAATTCAATCATGGATGCCGTAAGCAATACGCGCAACTCCAATGTTGACAAATTAAACTCACGCAGACAATCATGCACCTCATGGAAGGTAAGCCATATTATTTCTTCGCCATCGTCCACGTCATGGCACTCCACGCAACCCCGCGATACGTATACCTCGTCTACAACGACCACTCGTCTATGCTTTACGTCGATATACTTCTTTCCGACTCGTAAATCCATCGCCCTTTTTATCGGCTTAAATATGCTCATTTCTTAAACGCTCCTTTTTCTCCTTTTTGCTCTTTTAGATCGTTTTAGATCTTCAGAAGCTTCCATAAAACCATCGATACCTCCGCAAATATAATCAAAAGCCTCGTCATACGTGTCAAAGATTTCGCGTAAAAAAACATGCCACATTCCACACTTCAGCTCGCGAAACTCCACGACAAATTAGCCTAAATCATTTTCGTAAAAATGAATATCCATAACCTTTTTACTCCTTCAAATTCTTTACAGATATTTCTGTATCTGATAACAGAATAGCACAGATTTTTCTGTAAGTCAAGCAAAACTACATAATTTTCTGTAAAATTGTATTAAAAAAAGGAGATAAAAAATGTTAAATTACGGAGAAGCATTAAAATATCAACGAGAGATAAACAATCTAACACAAACCGAACTCGCAAAAGCAACAGGCTTAAAACAACAAATGATAAGCTGGTGGGAAGCTGGAAAGGGATTGCCTAATATACATTTTTGCGTAATCCTTGCCAATTACTACGGCATAACGCTTGACGAATTGGTCGGACGAGATAAGCTCGACAATTTCAGCATAGACCAACGGCACAACAACGGCACGATAAACAACAATTTTTAAGCAAACGGTACTTCCAACTGCTCCTCTTTATCTTCGATCTCGATAAGTTCCGCACGATGCTTTTCTTCTTCCATGTGCTGATAATCCCATCGTTGACACTCTAACGCCATGTATTGGTACCGATCACGGTGGATTATGTAATCTCTGCCATACCTCGAAATCATCGTCCAAGGCGGCACGCCTTTCACCAAATCCCGTACAATCTGTTCGGCTACGTTGTCCGTATCTCTTCGGTCACCGTTTTTACAGCACCTGTTGTAAAATTCGATATCATTCGATACAATTTCTTTTTCGCTATATTGATATTTCTCAGGATACCGTTTATGCGTTAGGTATTCAAACTTCGCTTGCCTATCCACTATAGCTTCGATACGAGGTTTATCCGTTTCGGTTGTAAACATGCGTTTCACTCCGCCAAAGCGTTGCGCAATATAAAAATCAACCAACACATGAAAATGCGGTACTTTCAAATCGCCCTTTTTATGCTTTAATTCGCCGTTTTCGTCATTTTCGCCGTCTTCTTCGTATACATCACGGTCGTGGTAAATAAACGCATAATGCGCTATTCTCGCTGAATTTTCGCGCAAAATTTTATATAATTCTCCTAAGCTCCCGTAAAAGATTATCTCATACGGTCTTACTCTTCCGTCACTCATTTTTCAATCTCCAAAAATCGAATTTTGTCACGTCACACCCGAAAGCATTGACGCGGTAATGCTTTCGGGTGTGGCAACTCCTTTATTTTCAAGGGTTGTAGCCGATAAAAATCGCCACAAAAAACGTCACAATTTTAAAATAATTTTGTGACATTTTCCGCTTTTTTGCACCTTGCTACTTCTCGCGTTCTCATGCGCATACGTTGCATGCACATTTCGTACTATGCCGCGCTCTGCAGGGGCTATACGGCATTCTGCCGTATCGCTGTTGGTATCGCCTCGCAACGGAAGCATACGCTTCCTGCTAAGGCACAACGAACCTCTACGCAACTATATTCCACGCCTCTGGCTACGCTACCGCAAAGCCGCCCTGTTGGGCGGAAGCCGAGTAAAGGAAAGTGGTAGACTTTCATGCCGCTTGCAACGACTATGCGTAAAAGTTGTCGGTTTTACGAAGAGTTTTATAGCGGCTTTTCAATTCTTCGCTTCTTCATTTTTCGTTCCGCTTTTAGGGCTTTTTTACGTTCGTTCCGCGCTAATTTCCGTTCATACAGTCCTTGTTTTTCATATTGGTAGTCAATAACAACAAACAACGTAACATTGAAAATTGCATAGCACTTGCAGATTTCTATGGAATCAGTCTGGACGAACTTAATTGGATATGAAATAAAAAAGAATTGGTAAAAATTTTTTTCAAAAAGCTTGACAAAACAGTTCGTTATGTATATAATATACATATAATATATACACGGAGGTTGTTTTTATGGCAACAATAAATATCAATGTTGACGAAAACGTAAAAAGTCAGGCAAATGAACTTTTCAAATCATTAGGGCTGGATATGACGACTGCATTAAATCTTTTTTTGCGTCAAGCTATCAATTACGGCGGAATTCCTTTTGAAATTAAAAAAGCTCGCTCGTATGTTTTCCATTCGGAAGAAGAACTTTTTTCTAAACTCAAAGAAGCCGAAATAGAATCTGAAAAAGGAACTGTTCCAGCCCCCCACGATCAATTTTGGAACGCTATGAGGCAAAAATATGGAACTCAAATATAAAATCTCTTATAATCCTTTGGCGCAGTCGGATATAGAAAATATTGCAGATTATATATGTAATACCTTGTTTGCACCGATTGCATTACAAAAGCTTCTTTCAAAAATACGTAAAGCAATCGAAAATCTTGCTTATTTTCCCTTTTCGGGCAAGGCATTAAACGACAATAAGCAACTAAACTTGGCTTATCGTTGGATTAGCGTTGATAGCTATATGATCTTCTATAGCGTTGATACAGTTGCACAAATGGTTATAATTGCCCGTATATTATATTGGGCTTCAAATTATTCACAACAATTATAACAATATCGTCCACATCGTGACACTCTACGCAACCGCGCGATACGTATGCCTCGTCCACAACAACCACTCGTCTATGCTTTACGTCGATATACTTCTTTCCAACTCGTAAATCCATCGCCCTTTTTACAGGCTTAAAAATACTCATATTCTTTTTTGCGCCTCCAATCGCTTGATGTAGGCAAAGGCTTCTTTAAGAGTGCTATAAAGCTACAAAACTATACACGCCCTGATTGCCAAGATCAACAACAAATTCGCCTAAATCGTTTTGTCTAATATGAATTTCCATACTTTTCCCTCCTTTTACCGCGATGGTGGTATTTCTAAGCATATTATACCACCACCATGGCGGTATGTCAAGCGAAAAAAACCACTTTTGTGGTAAAATAATATAAAAAAATAGAGGTTCTACATGGATATTGGGATAAATTTAAAATATCAACGGACAATAGCGAACAAATCACAATTGGAAATAGCTAAAATAACAGGTATATCACAGCAAGCACTAAGCACATGGGAGAACGGGCAAAAAATGCCAACAATAGACAAATGTATAATTCTCGCTAATTATTACGGCATAACGCTCGATGAATTGGTCGGACGAGATAAGCTCAGCAATTTCAGCATAGACCAACGGCACAACAACGGCACGATAAACAACAATTTCTAAGCAAACGGCACTTCTAACTGCTCCTCTTTATCATCGAGTTCGATAAGTTCCGCACGTTGCTTTTCTTCTGCCATGTGCTGATAATCCCATCGTTGACATTCTAACGCCATGTATTGATCCTGTTCACGATGAATTATGTAATCTCTGCCGTAGCGTGAAATCATTGTCCAAGGCGGAACGCCTTTTTTCGATTTTTTTATAATTTTTTGAAGAGTCCGTACGATTTTGGCGAAACGAGAATTCCTTTTTGTAAAACTTCATGTGTAAAACAATCTTCAAGTTTTTCCGTCGTTTCTATATAATAGCTTTTTTTCGAATTGTTCGTATAAACGTAAACCGTGGCGGCAACATTTTCGCGTTTGAAAAACAATAATCCGTCACGACAATCGACGGCTTCGAATATGCCGTCCTTAAACAACATACGATTTTCTTCGCGGACTTTTCCCAAACGCCGATAAAAAAGCTGTAAATCTTCGTTTTGATTTTCCCAATCAAAGCATTTTCGGCAAAACGGATCGATGTGTCCTTCCATTGCGTTTTCGTCACCATAATAGATACAGGGTACGCCCGGCAAGGTAAATTGTAAAACGACCGCCATTTTCAAAAGCTGTATCGCCTTTTCTCGCGCTTCCTTGGAAAGAACAGCGTTCGGACTTGCCATTTCTTCTTTATCTTTACAAGAGCGCCCACCGATAACCGTTAAAATACGAGCGGTATCGTGCGTTCCGAGAATATTCATAAGACAATCGAGCGTCGCTTTCGGGTAATGGTCGATTAAAGTATAGATCGTCTGTAATAAATCCGTAGCGTTTCCATTGAGAATATATGCAATGACGGCGTCTTTAAGCGGATAATTCATAACGCTATCCAATTCTCGTCCTTGCAAATATTCCCGACGTTGCGAATAGGCAATCTTGTCGGAGGCGTCCTCCCAAACTTCGCCGATTACAATGGCTTGCGGATTTTTTTTCTTGACGGAAGCGCGTAACATTCGTAAGAAAAAGTCGGGTAGCTCGTCGGCTACGTCCAAACGATAACCGCCGATACCGTATTCGAGCCATTTATGCAAAACGCCGTTTTCGGAAAAAATAAAATTTTGATAACTTTCCGAAGTTTCGTTCAATGCAGGAAGAATATCGATACCCCACCAACTGCTGTATTTTTCGGGATAACTTTGAAAAGTATACCAATCGTAATAAGGCGATTCTTTGGACTGATACGCGCCGACGGACGGATAACGCCCGTATTTATTGAAATACAAGCTATCGTCTCCGGTATGATTAAATACGCCGTCCAAAATAATTTTTATGCCGCAAGCTTCGGCGGCAACGACCAAATCCGAAAAATCCTTTTCCGTGCCGAGCAACGGATCGATTTTTTTGTAATCGGAAGTGTCGTATCGATGGTTGGACGCCGCTTCAAATATCGGATTCATATAAAGAACGGAGACGCCTAGCGCCCGAAGATACGGCAGTTTACTTTGTATGCCTTTGAGATTTCCGCCGAAGAAGTCGTTATTCAAGACTTTTCCTTGTTCGTTCGGGCGAAAATAAGGCATTCCGCCCCAATCTTCTCGTAGAATGCGTCCTTCTATGTTTGGCATAGTACCAATACGACAAAAACGGTCGGGAAAAATTTGATACATCACGCCGCCCTTAAACCAATCGGGCGTTTCGTAATCTTTTTCGTAAGCCGTCAATAGAAATCGCGTTTCTTCCGAAGATATACTCCCCTGTTCCAATTTTCCGCGTGAAATAAAACCCTCGTTTTCGACGGAAAATCCGTAATAAAAAAGTCCCGTTTGGCACATTTTCACGGTAATCGTCCAACCGAACGGCGTTTTTTGCATCAAAAAGCTCTCGCTTTCTTCTCCGTCGCGATTTACGTTAAAAAAAGCGTTTTGCATAGGTTCGCGGCAACATTCTTGAAAATCGGAAATGCCGCTTATCGGAGAAATGCAAACATCGTCTTTTAATAAAAAAACGCGGAATTGCAACGCATCGCCTATACGGATTGCGCCCGTGACGCTTTTACAAGCGATGTCTAAGGGATTATAGTAAACGGAAACAGACATAAATTGCACCTACACGGAAAAGCTGTAATATTTAGTATTACAGCTTTTCGCACTTTTTATGAAATAGAATAAACAGGCAACGCGTTTAGTATAACGGTTTTAAGTTCCAAATCGTATTTGCGTATTCGCGAATACTTCTATCGGCGGAGAAATAGCCTGCCGCAGCGATATTACGCAACGATTTTTGATTCCAAGCGAATTTATCGTTCGCATACAAGTTGGATAAAGCGTTTTGCGTTGCCAAATACGATTGATAATCCGCCATGCACATATACGGATCTGCAACGGGTACACCCGTCAAGAGATAATTCGCGATATCGGCGAAGGATTCTCCGTTGAAGCCGACGATTAAAGCTTCTATAACTTTGCGCAAGGACAAATCGCTGTTATAGTACACGCTTGCGGAATAACCGTTTCTCCATATTTCCGATACTTCATCGGCTTTCAAGCCGAAAATGAAAATGTTATCCGAACCGACGTGCTCCGCCATTTCGACGTTTGCCCCGTCCAACGTCCCGATTGTCAACGCGCCGTTTATCATGAATTTCATGTTTCCCGTTCCGCTCGCTTCTTTCCCGGCCAAAGAAATTTGTTCGGAAATTTCGGAGGCTGGCATCAACATTTCCGACATGGTAACGTTGTAATCTTCCATATATACGATGTTGAGTTTTTCCGCTATTTTCGGGTGTTTGCGAATATCTTCGGCAAGATAGCAAATCAATTTTATGATTTTCTTCGCCATATAATATCCTGCCGCGGCTTTTGCTGCAAAAATATACGTTTTCGGCTGCATCGGCGTATCGGGATTTTCTTTCAAAATGCTGTAATCGTGAATAATATGCAACACGTTTAAGAGCTGTCGCTTATACTCGTGCAAACGCTTTGCCTGCACGTCAAACAGCGAGTTCGGATCGATGACGCTCCCCTGTTTTTTGTATGCAAATTCGGCAAATTGCCGCTTTTTCAAAGCTTTGATTTCTTCCAAGCGTTTCAACACGCTCCCGTCGTTTTCAAATTTCTTAAAAGCGGCAAGCTTCGAAGCGTCTTTGGCGTAGCCCTCTCCGATACAATCGTTCAAAAGCGCGCAAAGTTCGGGGTTAGACTGATTTAACCAACGTCTGTGCGCGATACCGTTGGTAACGTTAGTGAATTTTTGCGGCGTATATTCGTAAAAGTCCTTAAAAATGCTTTCTTTAATAATATCGCTGTGCAATGCGGATACGCCGTTGACGTGATGAGAACCGTACACGGACAAATTCGCCATTTTTACGATATTATAGGACATAATCGCCATGCGCGAGATTTTATCCCAATCGCCGGGGAAACGTTTCCATAAGTCCTCGCAGAAGCGACGATTGATTTCTTTTAATATGGTATAGATACGCGGCAATCTTCTTTCGATAAGATCCTCCGGCCACGTTTCTAACGCTTCGGAGAGCACCGTATGATTGGTATACGCGCAGACCGACGTCGTAATGCCCCACGCTTCTTCCCAAGACATACCGTTTTCGTCAATCAAAAGCCGCATGAGTTCGGGAATGGCAAGCGCAGGATGCGTATCGTTCAAATGAATAGCCGCCATTTTCGGCAACAATTTCAACGAACCGTACCTTCTCTTATGATCTGCGGGAATATTTTGCAACGAAGCGGAAACAAGGAAATATTGTTGTTTCAAACGAAGGGATTTCCCCTCTACGTGATTATCCGCAGGATACAGCACTTTGGAAATAAGTTCCGCTTCGTTGTCGTCTTTCATGACCGAAGCGTAATCGCCTTGCGAAAAGAGCTTCATGTCGAAATTCTGCACGCTTCTCGCTTTCCAAAGCCGAAGCACGGAAACCGCTTGACTGTCATATCCCGACACCATCATATCGTAAGCGACCGCCTGCACTTCTTTTGCGTCGCGATAAATTGTTTCCAAGCCGTTTTCCGTCCATTTTTCTTCGATATAGCCGTCAAACTTGACGGTAAAAATCTTATCGCTTCGCTGCGTAAGCCACACTTCGCCGCCCGGCAGCCAAACGTCGGGTAATTCCGTCTGCCATCCGTCCACGATTTTTTGTTTGAACAAGCCGTAATCGTAACGGATCGAAAAACCCATAGCAGGATAATCCTGCGTTGCAAGACCGTCCATGAAACACGCCGCCAATCGTCCGAGACCGCCGTTGCCAAGCCCTGCGTCCGGCTCTAATTCGTACAAATCTTCAAGCGTTACGTCGTATTCCTTTAAGGCGTCGGAAAAAACTTCGCCTACGCCCAAATTGAAAATGCTGTTTTTCAAAGAACGACCGAGCAAAAATTCCATGCAAAGATAGTACACGCGTTTTGCTTTTGCCGCTTTTGTTTTGATATGGAAAGCTTGTCGCTTTTCCAGCATAATGTCGCGAACACTCATTACGACCGCTTTATAAAGTTGGTCTTTTCGAGCTTCGGACGGCGCAACGCCGAAATAGCGAGAAAGCTTTCCTTTAATTAGCTCCTTTGCCGCCGTTTCCGTTAATTGATCTTTTTTCATATTCTCTTCTCCTAATAATTTTGCGTTTGTATGCGCTTTCTTGGTTTATGAAAGCATTGCAAACGTTTTTTCGTAAAGCTTTTTGTATTCTTCGGCGGAATGCGCCCACGAGAAATCCGTCGTTGCGGCTTTCTGCATTAAATTTTTCCATTCCGCTTCGTTTTTATACACGCCGAGGGCTTCGTGGACGACGTACAGCATATCGTAAGGATTGCAAGAAGCAAACGTAAATCCGTTTCCGCCGTTTCCGTACGGCTTTATGCTGTCGTATAAACCGCCCGTTTCTCTTACGACGGGTATCGTTGCGTAACGAGAAGCAATCATTTGCGAAAGTCCGCAAGGCTCGCTGACGGAAGGCATCAAAAATATATCCGCCCCCGAATAAATTTTACGGGAAAGATCGCCGTTAAAAGCGATATTGGCGGAAGCCTTCCCCTCGTAGCGTTTTGCCAACTCGCGGAAATAATGCTCGTATACGGCGTCGCCCGTGCCTAAAACGACGAATTGCACGTCTTCGTGTAAAATATCCTCCGCCACCGTTTTCACGAGTTCTACGCCCTTATGCGCTACCAAACGCGTTATCATAGCGATTATCGGTACGTCTTTTACGGGCAAACCGAGCATTTTTTGCAATTCGGTTTTGCAAACTTTCTTATTTCCCAAGTCGTTTGGCGTATAGTTTGCAAACAACGCCGAATCGCTTGCGGGATTATACGAGTTTACGTCGATGCCGTTCAAGATCCCCGTCAATTTGAATTCGTTTTTACGAATAATCGCATGCAAGCCGTGCGCGTATTGCGGCGTTTTGATCTCTTGCGCGTACGTGGGGCTAACCGTCGAAAATCCTTCGCTGCATTCGATTGCTCCTTTCATAAGGTTCAAACAACCGCCGTATTCGAGCAAATATCCCTCCGAAGCGTCTATGCCGAAAAGGTCTTCCAAAATATCCATGGAAAATTTCCCTTGATATTCTATATTATGAACGGTAAACAGCGAACGAATAAACTGGTATTCGGGGCGTTTGCAATAAATTGTCTTCAAATAAATCGCCGCCAAAGCCGCCTGCCAATCGTGACAATGCAAAATATCGGGATAAAAGCCGATAAACGGCAAAATCTCCATTACGCCGCGCGAGAAAAAGGCGAAACGCTCCCCGTCGTCGTAATATCCGTAGCACCCCGGGCGTTTAAAATAGTATTCGTTGTCGAGAAAATAAAAGGTAACTCCTTTATCCTCGCAAGAAAAAATTCCGCAATATTGGCTACGCCAAGCCAACGGCACGAAGATATTGCCGAGAAAAGACATTTTTCTGCGATATTCCGTTTTTATGTCCGAATATAGAGGCAAAACGACGCGTATATCGTATTTATCGTCTTGCGCCAAAGCTTGCGGCAGCGAGCCGATAACGTCCGCTAAACCGCCCGTAGCGATGAAAGGTCGCGCTTCCGAAGCCACGAATAATATTTTTCGTCTTTCCACGACTTTCGGTTGCGATTTTTTCGCTTTTACGGGCGGAAGCACCTCTTCGCTTGCCACAATTTCCAATTTTTTTACTCTTACCCCTGTTTTTTTGTTGCTGTCTGCCATATGTACCGCTCCTTACTATGTTTTTCGCTGTGTTCTATGTTAGGCATAAGACCTATGCTTGGCATAGGTCTTATCGATTGCTTATAAACGCGTGCCCTTTTGAATGAAATAGGGCAACGTATTGCAACCGCTCAATGTTTTTCGATCGCTTATAACGACGTTTTTATCGGTGATAACGCAATCCAAAGACGTATTCTTGCCGATGATGTTGTCCTGCATGATGATGGAGTTGCGTACCACGGCGTTTTTCTCGATTTTTACGCCTCGGAAAAGAATGGAATTTTCCACCGTACCCTCGATAACGCAACCATCGGAAATCAAAGAGTTTTTCACGACGGCGTCTTCGCCGTATTTGGAGGGCGCGCTGTCGCGCACTTTCGTATAAATGTCTCTGCCTCCGAACAGCTCGTCGCGGACGTCTTTATCCAAAAGGTCGAGATTGTGCTTGTAATACGCCGCCATCGAATCGATACCGCCGTAATACCCCTTAAAATCGTAACGATACAGCTTTAAGCTATGCAACTGTTTGATTAAAATATCGCTTTCGAAGCTGGTGAAACCGTGCGTTACGGAATCCTCTACCAAATTCAAGAGAAATTGCCGATTGATAACGATGACGTTGATGAAAATATGCGCTTTCGTGCCCTCTTTTACGTGCGGCGTGTGTTTAATATCCGTAATTCTGCCGTCCCCGTCGGAATCGACGAGTAAGAAATCGGAACGACCGCCCACTTTTCCGTAATGCGTTACGAGAGTGATGTCGGCATTTTTATTTTCGTGATAATCGATAATATCCGAAATATCGAATTTCGCCACACCGTCGCAATCGGCGATAACGACGTATTTTTCGTTTCGACGACTGAGGAAGCCCGTTAAACTGCTGAGCGCTTCCAAGCGATTCGTATACAATTTGTCGTGCTTTTCGGAAAAAGGCGGGAGCAGAATCAGACCGCCGTCTTTACGCGCCAAATCCCATTCTTTTCCGCTTCCGATATGATCGATCAAGGAACGATAATTATTGCTCGTCATTAAACCGACGGTCGTAATATCGGAATTAATCATATTGGAAAGCGCGAAATCGATTAAGCGATAACGCCCACCGAACGGAATAGAAGCCATCGTTCTTCTGCGAACGAGTTCCGGAATGTTTTCATCGTGTAAATTTGCAAAAATTAAACCGAGTGCTGTTTTGGACATATTTCTTTTCCCCCTTATGCCAAAATATCGTTTTCGTGCTTTTGTCCTTCGGTTACGCATACGCCGTCCGCGACGGATATCCCCCTGCCGAGGACAACGATTTCCGCGTTGCCGTTTTTATGCACGCCGATTTTCGCCGCTTTTCCGACGGTTACGTTTTCATCGATGATCGTGTAAGAAACGACGGCGTCGGCTTTTATGACGCTATTCGCCAAAACCACCGCGTCTTTTACGACAGCTCCCTCTTCCACGATAACGTTGCTGCCGAGGACGGAATTTTCGACCGTACCGTTGATTTCACAACCCAATGCGATCATGGCGTTGCGGACAAGTCCCTTTTCGCCGATATGTTCGGGCGGCGCGAGCGGATTTCTCGAATGGATTTTCCAAGATTTATCGCCGACGTCGAATTCCGGGCTTTCGCCGAGCAAATCCATGTTTGCCTGCCACAGCGAAGCCACCGTTCCTACGTCCTTCCAATACCCCTCGAAGCGATAGGAGAACATTTTCTCTCCTGCGTTGAGCATGGCAGGAAGCACGTCTTTTCCGAAGTCTTTGGACGAATTCGGATTCGCGTCGTCGGCTTCTAAATATCGATAAAGCTTTTCCGCTTTGAAAATGTAAATTCCCATCGAAGCCAACGTGCTTTTCGGAACTTTCGGTTTTTCTTCGAATTGATAGATAGAGCCGTCGGGATTGGTATTCAAGATACCGAAGCGAGAAGCTTCGCTGAGCGGAACGTCGATGGCGGCAATGGTGCAATCGGCGTTCGTCGCTTTGTGCGCTTTCAACATAGCGGCGTAATCCATTTTATAAATATGATCGCCGGAAAGGATCAACACGTATTCGGGATTGTACATTTTCAAGAAATGTAAATTTTGATAAATGGCGTTCGCCGTGCCCTCGTACCAAGAAGAACGCGTTTTTGCCTGATACGGCGAAAGGATATGTACGCCGCCGTAAGTGCGGTCCAAATCCCACGGTTGTCCGTTGCCGATATATTCATTGAGAACAAGCGGCTGATATTGCGTAAGTACGCCGACGGTATCGATTCCCGAATTGATACAATTCGACAACGGGAAGTCGATAATCCGATATTTTGCCCCAAACGCCACCGCAGGTTTTGCGATGTTCGTAGTCAACGCATACAAACGGCTGCCTTGTCCGCCGGCGAGAAGCATGGCTACGCACTCTTTTTTTCTTTGCATAAAAGCCCCCTTGAAGTTATTATATTTTTTTCAAATATACGCATGTCAGTTTCGGGAGATCGAAAGTAATCGCATTCTCCTTACCGTGACTGTACGTTTTTGCCGTATTGAAAATGCGTTGTTTCAATGCGCCGCTCCCTCCGTAGCGTGCGGAATCCGTATTGAAAACAACTTGATACTTGCCTTTCGGCAGACCTAATTTATAGTCTTTATAATCCGTTCCGGAAAAGTTCAACAAAACGACGATCGTTTCTCCGCGCTTGTCCATTCGTTGATACGCCAAGAAATTTCTATCCGCGTCGTCTGCGGCGAGCCATTCGAAGCCCTCCCACGAATCTTCGATTTCGTAAAACGCCGACGTATTTTTATAAAAAGCGTTCAATTCTTTGACCATTAGCGCGAGTTTTTTGTGCAACGGATATTGCGTTAAAAAGAACTCTATCCCCTCTTTATAGTTCCATTCTTTGAATTGCCCTATCTCCGAACCCATAAAGTGCAATTTTTTCCCGGGGTGCGACATCATATAGCCTAAAAAAGAACGCACGCCTGCGAATTTTTCTTCGTATTCGCCGGGCATCTTTCCGATAAGGGAAGCTTTGCCGTGTACGACTTCGTCGTGCGAAATCGGCAAAACGTAATTTTCCGAAAAGGCATACATCATGGAAAACGTCAATTTATTATGGTTGTATTGACGGAAGAGCGGATTGCAGGAAACATACGACAATATATCGTTCATCCACCCCATATTCCATTTGAAATTAAAGCCGAGGCCGCCCACGTTCGTGGGCTTCGTTACCAAGGGCCAAGCCGTGGATTCTTCCGCGATCATCATTGCGTGCGGAAAAAAGGCGAATACGGCTTCGTTCAAACGCCGCAAAAAAGCGACCGCTTCGAGGTTCTTATTTTCGCCGTAAATATTCGGAACCCATTCTCCGGGTTTTTTATCGTAGTCGAGATATAACATGGATGCGACGGCGTCTACGCGCAACCCGTCCACGTGAAATTTCTCAAAAAGGAAAACGGCGGAAGAAATCAAAAAAGAAACGACTTCTTGTCTGCCGTAATCGAATTTGCGCGTTCCCCAACCTTTATTTTCCATGCGATCCCACTGCGAAGCTTCGTATAACGGCTCGCCGTCGAATTCGTAAAGTCCGAAAGAGTCTTTCGGAAAATGCGCGGGAACCCAATCCAAAATAACGCCTATGCCGACGGCGTGAAAAGCGTCGATCAACGCCATAAAATCCTGCGGCGTGCCTAAGCGCGAAGTAATCGCGTAATACCCCGTAACCTGGTATCCCCAAGAACCATCGTATGGATGCTCGGTGACGGGCATAAATTCTACGTGCGTATATCCCATTTCGGCAACGTACGAGACAAGCTCCTTTGCCAATTCGCGATAGGTGTAATAGCTGCCGTCTTCGTGCAAACGCCACGAAAGAAGATTGACCTCGTAAATGTTGACGGGTGCGCCGTAAATATTGGTATGCGCCCGTTCGGCAAAATATGTCTTGTCCGACCATGCGTACCCCGTCAAATCGTACGTTTTGGAAGCGTTCGCAACGCCGACGCGCGGCGTTTCCGCATGAAAAGCGTACGGATCGGCTTTATAGATTTTCGATCCGCCTTTTAAGAAAAGACAGTATTTATATGCGTCGTATTGCCGAACGTCTGCAATGAACAGTTCGAACGTTTCCCCGTCAACCATTTTGCGCATAACGTGCGCCGTTTCGTCCCAGTTATTAAAATCCCCGACGACCGCTACGCTACATGCGCGCGGCGCCCAAACGCGGAAAACAAAACCTTTCTTATTCCCCTCTACGGCAGGATGCGCTCCGAATAATTCGTACGCCTTAAAATTTTCTCCGTGATGGAATAAGTGCAGGGGAATATCCGTTTCTAAATGTTTCATCAAGTTCCTCCGAAAACGCAACGCGCATAAACGCCGTCGAAAAATAAACCAATAGTATTATACTACATTTATTTTCTTTTTTCAAGACTATTTTGGAATTTTTTTTAGCAAAAAGCGGTTTTTTTTTCGATTATAGCGTTTTAACGACGATTTACGCCTCAAATAACTACGCGTGACACAATAAATATGCTACGTGTAGCGATATAATTATGCCACGCGATGTAGTTTTTTTTTAGAATTGCGGTGATAAATCTTACTTTTTGTGGCATAGAAAGAGTATTCTATATAAAATCCCCTACGCAAAGCGCAGGGGGGGGGTTATCCTTATTAAAAACATAAATTACAGTGTTTCACGAAAAATGTTTCATATTTCCGATTGAATCAATTTTACAATAGAAACGAGTGCTTTTTCCAGCCTGTTAAAATCGTCGTCGTTATACAGCCGATAAATTTTTATTCGACGCTCTTTTTCAGATAAATCCTCTTCCGCATAATCGTATTGCGCGGCTATGCGTTTTTCCGCTTCCGCTTTCGATGTGGCGTCGCGATCCATAATGGCTTGCAAACGGATATTTCGCTCTCTCAATACGACGATTGCCACGTCGAAGTTTTTTTCAAAACCACACTCGAAAAGAAGCGGTACTTCCGCAAAAACAATCGATTGCGTTTCTTTTTGCATTTCTTCCGATAAACGGCGCATTATCCACGGATGCGCAAGTGCGTCCAACCGATTGCGTTTTTCTTTATCCGAAAACACCTGTTCGGATAAACGCGCTTTATCCAATTTTTCGCCGCTGAAACATTCGGGGAATATTTCGCGAAGGCACATTAAATAGGTTTCGTCGCACAACAGTTTCCTATTGATTTCATCGCAAGAAAATACGGGAAACTGCATTTTTTTCAAAATCGTTGCGACGGTAGATTTTCCGCTTCCGATCCCCCCCGTGATAGCTATACTTTTTTTCATCTCTCCACCGATGTTTCACGAAATATGTTTCCCGAAACTCCTCGTGAAACGATTTTTGTGAAACTTTACATTATTTCGTTTCGAACCAGCTTTTCCCTACACCAAGTTCAACCGTGATCGGTATGGAAAGGGAAACGGCATTTTCCATTTCGTTTTTCAAAATTTCCGAAACGGCGTTTACCTCCGCTTCGGGACATTCGATTACCAATTCGTCGTGAACTTGCAATACCAAGCGCGCCGAATATCCGCCTTCGGAAAGTTTTTTATGAACGCCGATCATGGCGAGTTTTATAATATCCGCGCTCGAACCCTGCATAGGCATATTCATTGCCGCACGTTCGCCGAAAGACCGCACGACGTACAAAGGCGAACGCAATTCGTTCAGCACGCGTCTACGTCCCAATAAAGTCGTAATTTCCTTATTTTCTTTTGCTATGCGAACGTTTTCGTCCATATACGTTTTCACTTCGGGATAAGCGGCAAAGTATTTTTCGATATATGCTTGCGCTTGTTTCGTGCCGATACCGAGATCGTTCCCCAAGCCGTATGCGCTGATACCGTATATAATGCCGAAATTAACGGCTTTCGCCGCGCGCCGTTGTTCCGCCGTAACCTCGGAAAGCGGTACGTTGAACACCTGCGAAGCGGTAATCGCGTGAATATCTTTGCCGTTTTTATATGCGGAAACCAACTCTTTGCAGCCCGAAAAATGCGCCAAAAGCCGTAATTCGATTTGCGAATAATCCGCGTCGATAAGTAAGCACCCCTCGCGCGCAATAAAGAGTTTGCGTAATTCTCGCCCCTCTTGCGTGCGTACGGGGATATTTTGCAGATTAGGCGCAACGCTCGACAGCCGTCCCGTTTGCGTATTCGTTTGATTGTAAGTCGTATGAATGCGTCCGTTGACGATCAACGGAATAAAGCCGTCCACATAGGTCGAACGTAATTTTTGAAGTTTGCGATAGCGAAGCACGTAGTCGATGATTTCATGCTCGTCTTTATACTTTTCCAACGTTTCGGCAGTCATTTTATAAGTTTTGCTGTTTTTGGATTTTTTAGATCCTGCCCCGATTTTCAATTTTTCAAAAAGAATTACGCCCAATTTTTGCGTGGAATTTATATTAAATTTCTCGCCTGCCAACTCATAAATTTTATCCGCCAATTCCGTCAATTCTTTTGCGTAGCGAACGGAAAATTCTTTCAAGGATTGCGTATCGATGCAAACGCCCGTCTTTTCCATATCGAAAAGCACGTCGATAAGCGGAAGCTCTACTTCGTAATAAAGCTTCTTTTCCGATTCGTTCAAGTTCTGCAAATAGTGATCCCAAAGTTTGAAAACGCCGTAAGCCTTATATTTCTCGTCGAAGTGAAAAAAATTCAAGCAAAAATCCAAACTATCGGCGTTGCTTAACCCGTCGGATAAGCATTTCAAAATGCCGACGTCTTCGTAGCGCGCCGCTTCTATAATATTAAAAAACGCTAATTTACGCCGAATTTCTTTTGCATTGTAGGCAATAATCGTATACGCACCGCCGAAAATAGTTCCCAACAGCGCGAGCAATTGTTCTTCAAAGAAGCCGACATCGCAAAGTCCGCGCTTAATCGGCAAAATGCACTCCGTGCCGTTTGCAAAGAAGGAAAACTGCAAATCGCTCCAATAACAAGCAATCGTCGAAGTTTGCTCGCTTTTCAAAAACGCAAGCGCATCCGCTTCCGTTTCGGGATAATACTCTTGTATGTTCGTTTCCGTAAGCGCGACGGTTTCGTCTTGCGACGGTTCCGGGTTGAAAATTTCTTGTGTGAGCAAACTTTTGAATTCCAATTCCGAAAGTTTTTCTTGTACGGCGGAGGGAAACGGTATTTGCAACAAACATTCCGAAAGCGGAAAATCTATGGGCGCATTTACATCGATAGTCGCCAATGTTTTCGAAAATTCAGCGAATTCTCGCCCTTGCTCCAATTTCGCGTGCAGCGCGCCGCCAATCTCCGATAAATGCTCGTAAACGCCTTCCGTCGTTTCATATTTTTCAAGCAAGTTACGCGCCGTTTTTTCGCCGATACCCAAAACGCCCGGAATATTGTCCGATACGTCGCCCATCAAAGCTTTCAAATCGATAATTTGCGACGGCTTAAGCCCGACTTCCGCCTGAAAATTCTCCGAGGATAACTCTAAAATATCGCTTACGCCCTTTCGCGTAAAGCATACGCTTGTTTTATCATCGACCAACTGATATGCGTCGCGATCGCCCGAATAGATATAGCTATGCACGTTATACTTTCGGGAAAGCGTGCCGATAATGTCGTCGGCTTCATAGCCGGGAAGTTCGCAAACTTTGATTTGCATAGCCTGTAAAAGCTCTTTCAGTATGGGAAATTGCACAACCAAATCTTCGGGCATGCCCTTTCTGCCTGCCTTGTATTCGGGATACAATTTGTGTCGAAAGGTTGGCGCATGCACGTCAAATGCAACGGCGGCGTATTGCGGCTGTTTATCGGAAATAATTTTCAAAAGAAGCTTTACGAAGCCGAAAACGCCGTTTGTGGGCGTGCCATCCTTCGTCGTAAACGGTCGCATGGCATAATATGCGCGATTCATTAAGCTGTTGCCGTCGATGAGTATCAATTTTTCCATAGGATAAATCCCTTTTTGTGATTTTTCTATTATTATTGTACCATGAAATAAAAAAAATCGCAAGAGAATATAAATGTTAGAAAAAAAGAAATAAAAAAAATTAAAAAATGCCCTCTAAACGCTTGCATTTTTTGTAGAAATACTCTATAATATAAAAGCTTTCCAATTGAAGCCGAAGTGGTGGAATGGCAGACGCGATGGACTCAAAATCCATTGTTGGTGACAACGTGTGGGTTCAAGTCCCACCTTCGGCACCAAGTCGTACCCAATTGAACCCGTAAAAAGGTTTGGTTGGGTACTTTTT
>CAYWML010000004.1:0-43417 GCA_964459515.1 uncultured Clostridia bacterium
GAGAAAAATATCGTAATCACCGTAAGAGATTTGCTCTTCGTTATAATCTTGTTTGTGCCATAGTAAATTCTATGTCCCTCTCATTTTGACACAACTCTATTGCGAGGAGCAAAGCGACGAAGCAATCTCGCGGCAATCCGCAGGATTGCCGCGGAAATCATGCCCCGAGTTCGTCTTAAACTTCTCCGAAAATCTGTTTCGATTTTTTAGTCGGATACAGCAATGCATATATTTGTTCGGCAAAGCGATCGACGTGCAAACACTCGGTTGCCGTTTCGGAAAGCTTCGCTTCGTCGCGCGCGCGTATCACCAAAGGAAAGGGGCTTTGCGAAAGTTCGCTTAACAGGTCGCGCCTATCTTTTTTCGCCGCGAGAACGCGCAGATAAAGCGGCGTTTGTAAAAATCGTTCGATCGCGCTCTTTTGTATTTTCAAGAGGTGTTGCAAGGCAATTCGGCGTATTCGGGAAGCGGTATATCGCGAGGACGTCAACGTTTTTTCGAGCGGCGCGTCTAACATAGCCGCACGCAAAAAGGCGTTTTCCAGTCCCTCCGTGCAATCGCACACGCCTGCCAATTCCGACAAAGGGCGGCTTAGGATTGCGTATTTTTCCAAGGTATCGAGGCGGCTTTCCAAGGTTTCGGGCAAAGCCGCGCGCACGTATTCGGGGAGCAGTCCGCAAATAGGTTTTTTCTCGGAAAGGGCGGCGCGGAGCGCGCTTGCGGAGGCAAATTCGCCGTTCGGCGTTGCGGCGTCGTGTGCGCAACCCCGTCTTTCAATCGGTAAAATATCGATATTCGCGTTTTTGGCGAGAATTGCGCGAGTGTATTCCAAACCGAGTATCGTATTCGGCGCGCGAAGCATTTCTTCGGGAATACGGTTTTTCCACGCTTCGGCGCGCGCTTTTGCATAGCTCAAGCCGTCCCCCGTCAAGCGGCGAATATCGTCGGAAACGGCTTGCGGTTCGTCGTTAAGCTGCATTGCGGCTTCGTAAAAGCTCGTTTTATCGGCGGTTTCCGCGCCGAAACAGAGGGTGGATACGGCAGGGATCGCGGAGAGGGCGGCAATCGCGCCTTTGGCGAATAATTCTGCGTTTGCGGTGGCGAACGGCGTCGGCAATTCGAGGACGATATCCGCGCCTGCCGCAACGGCGTGTTTGGCGCGCGTGTATTTATCCATGACGGCGGCTTCGCCGCGTTGTACGAAATTTCCGCTCATAAGACAGAGCAAGGCGTCGGCTTTCGAGCGCGCTTTGGCTTCCCGTAATTGGTACAGGTGTCCGTTGTGGAAGGGGTTGTATTCACAAATAATCGCGCAAATTTTCATTTTATTTCTTGCCATTTTCTTTACTTTAAAAAAATAGTATGTTATAATAGAAAGGACGGGATTTCCCGTAACTTACAATTTATTATATACGAAACGCAAAAATAAATAAAGCGTTTCGCGAGGAAAGGAGATAAAATTATGCGAAATATTTTGGACGAGATCAAAACCAAAGCAAAGGCATTGCAAAAAACGATCGTGCTTTGCGAAGGCGAGGACAGCCGCGTGGTGAAAGCGGCTTCGGACGCCACCAAAGAGGGCGTGGCGAAAATCGTTTTGCTCGGCAACGAAGCGCAGATAAAAGCGGCGAATCCCGACGTGGATTTGACGGGCGTTACGATCGTCGATCCGCTTACTTCGGAAAAGCTTCCCGAATATAACGCAAAGCTTTGCGAGCTTCGCGCGTCGAAAGGCATGACGAGCGAACAAGCGGCAAAACTTTTGACGGACGGCACGTATTTCGGCGCGATGATGTTGAAAACGGGGGACGTAGACGGTTTGGTGTCCGGCGCGTGTCATTCCACGGCAAACACCTTGCGCCCCGGTTTGCAGATCATAAAGACGGCAAAGGGCGTATCCTCCGTTTCCAGTTTCAATTTGATGATCTGTCCGCCGCAGGGCAATCCCTACTGCCCCGACGGCATGGTGTTTTTTGCCGATTGCGGCTTAAATCCTACATATACGAGCGAGGGCTTGGCGGAGTGTGCCATCGCCACCGCCAATTCCGCGAAGGCGATCGCAGGGATCGATCCGAAGGTCGCCATGCTGTCTTTCTCCACGAAAGGCAGTGCGAAGCACGACAACGTGACTATGGTTGCGGAAGCCGCTAAAATCGCCAAGGAGAAAGCACCCGACCTGAAATTGGACGGCGAGTTGCAATTCGACGCGGCAATCGTGCCTTCCGTGGCGGCTTTGAAAGCTCCCGATTCCGACGTGGCAGGGCATGCAAACGTATTTATCTTCCCCGATTTGCAGGCAGGCAACATCGGGTATAAGATAGCGGAGCGTTTGGGCGGTTTTATGGCAGTCGGTCCGATTTGTCAAGGGTTCGCAAAACCGCTTAACGACCTTTCGCGCGGCTGTAAAGCCGAGGACATCGTTGCGGCAATCGCCATTACGGCTTTGCAAACGCAGCTTTAAGAGGTGGCGCGATGAAAGTATTGGTCATCAATTCGGGGAGTTCGTCGTTGAAATATCAGCTTATCGATATGGAGACGGAGGGCGTTATCGCCAAAGGCACGTGCGAGCGTATCGGTATTAACGGCTCGAAACTTACGCATAAAGCGAACGGCAGAGAATTCGTTTACGAACAAGCCATGCCCGACCACACGGTGGCGGTGGCGTTGGTGCTTCGCGCGTTGACCGCGCCCGAATCGGGCGTAATCGCTTCCATGTCGGAAATCGACGCCGTAGGGCATCGTGCGGTGGCTTCGGGCGAAGTGTTTAAGAAAACCACGCTGATCACCGACGAGGTTTTGGAGAAAATGCAGGAGCTTTGCGATCTCGCGCCCTTGCACAATCCCGCGGCGATTGTCGGCGTGAAGGCTTGCCGCGCGGCAATGCCGAATACGCCCATGGCGTTCGTTTTCGACACGAGCTTCCATTTCACCATGCCCGATTACGCGTATATGTATGCGATCGATTACGCGGATTACGAAAAGTATAAAATCCGTCGGTACGGCTTCCACGGTACAAGTCATAAATTCGTTTCGCAAGAAGCGGCGAAATATCTCGGCAAGCCGATCGAAACGTTGAAAATCGTCACCTGTCACCTCGGCAACGGTTCGTCCGTGACGGCGGTGAACGGCGGCAAGAGTATCGATACGTCCATGGGCTTTACGCCGCTCGCAGGCGTTCCTATGGGCACGCGTAGCGGCGATATCGATTGCGCGGCGGCGGAATATCTTGCGAAAAAAGAAGGCTGGACGATTTCCGAAGCCCTCGTATATTTGAATAAGCGTTGCGGCGTGGCAGGCGTTTCCGGCGTTTCCAGCGACTTCCGCGATTTAACGGCGGCGACGAAGGCGGGCAATCAACGCGCGCGGCTTGCGCTCGATATGTTCTCCTACGCTTGTAAAAAGTACGTCGGCGCGTACGCGGCGGCGATGAACGGCGTAGACTGTATCGTTTTTACGGCAGGCGTGGGCGAAAACACCCCTTGCGTGCGCGAAGCGATTTGCGAAAATATGCAATATCTCGGCTTGGAAATCGATAAAGAAAAGAATGCCGAGCCGAATAACGGCGCGATACGCGATATAACGGGCAAGAACTCGAAAGTTCGCGTTTTGATTGTTCCGACGAACGAAGAATTGGTAATTGCGAGAGAAACCGTAGAATTATTATAAAATTTCGCAAAATTTCGTCGAAAAAAGTTGACAAAGTCTTTGAAATATACTATACTTGTTAAGTCAGTTTTATGATGGTAATAGATATCCGAAAGCTTAATGCGCAAAAAAAGTACTCGGGAGAGCTGGAGTTTGCATATTCCGCGCCCGACGCGCTTATCGAAATTCCTTTCGTGCATTTTGCCGCGCCCGTGAAAGTTTCCGTCCGTTACGAATTGTACGAGGATGACGCGTTGGAGATTGTCGGGACGGTTTCCTATCGCTTGGAAGGGCGTTGTTCCCGTTGCTTGAAAGAAGCGGCGGCGGACGTTGTCGGGGAGATAGACGCGTTGTTTGAAAATTCCGAAACGTACGAGGATTACGCCTATAAAAACGGCGTGGTCGATTTGCGGCAAGCGGTCGAGGACGCGATAATGGCGAGTATGCCGTTCTCGCTTTCGTGCGGTGAAACTTGCGAAGGGCTTTCCTATTCCGAGTAAAATAAAAAGTAATATAATCGAGGTGTTAATATGGCAGTACCTAAGAGCAAACAATCCAAGAGCAGAACGAACAAGAGATTTGCAAACTACAAGGCGACGGCGGCTACGATCGTAGAATGCCCGCATTGCCACGAATATAAAGAAGCGCATCGCGTTTGCAAAAATTGCGGCTACTACGACGGCGAAGAAGTCGTTGCGGCTAAGGAAGAAAAGAAAGACTAACGTTTGTCTATGCGTAGGACGGGCGGTTGGAGCGATCCTTCCGCCTTTTTCTCGTACAACATATTTTCTTAACCGCGGTTAAATATATTCTTGACAAACGGTTATAAATATGGTATACTAAGGGTAAATTAAAAGCAGAGGTATACGCTATGCAAGAAAAATTCACGGTGAGCGGCATGTCGTGCGCGGCTTGTTCCGCAGGGATAGAAAAGACGGTGCGCCGTATGGACGGCGTGCGGCGCGCGGACGTGTCCCTTCTCGGCGAAAGCATGGTCGTGGAATACGACGAAACGCGTTTATCGTCGGCGGATATTATTCGCGCCGTCGTTGCGCTCGGCTACGGTGCGCAACCTTTTACGGAAAACGCGTTGCAGGAAAAAAAGCCGCAAACCGAGCTTTTGAAACGGCGGTTTTTCCTTTCGCTCGTTTTTTTGTTGCCGTTGATGTATTTTTCCATGGGCGGCATGATCGGCTTGCCGCAGCCGAAAGAAAAACTCGGCGTAACGTTGCAAATGGTTTTGGCGTTGCTCGTCATAGCGGTCGATTTTAAGTTTTTCACGAGCGGCGCGCGCGCGCTTTGGAAACGCGTTCCGAATATGGATACGCTCGTTGCGCTCGGTTCGGGAATTTCGTTTTTGTACAGCTTCGTAAATACGTTGCTGTTGTACGCGGATAAAACTTCTGCGCACGTGCACATGTTTTACGAATCGGCGGCGATGATCTTAACGTTGGTTACGCTCGGCAAATGGCTGGAAGAAAAGTCCAAACGCAAGACGGGCGAAGAAGTGGAAAAGCTTATCCGTTTGATGCCGAACAGCGTTACGGCGTTGCGTTCGGGCGAGGAAACCGTCCTTGCGTTTTCCGAAATTTCCGTCGGCGATATTTTGATCGTTCGGCAAGGGGAATACGTGCCCGTAGACGGGATCGTGTCGGAGGGAAGCGCGTACGTGGACAGAGCGGCAATCACGGGCGAAAGCATGCCGATCGAAGTGCAGGTCGGCGACGCCGTAACGGGCGCGGATATCGTCAAAAGCGGCTTTTTGCACGTTCGTGCGGAAAAAGTCGGCGCGGACAGCACCCTTTCCCGTATCGTAAAAATGGTGAAAGAAGCCGGCGCGAGCAAAGCTCCCATTCAAAAAATCGCCGACAAGATTGCCGGTATTTTCGTGCCTGCCGTCACGTTGATCGCGTTATTCGCTTTTATCGTATGGTGGGGCGTTACCAAAGACTTGGCGCGCGCGGCGAATTACGCCATCAGCGTGTTGGTGATCTCGTGTCCCTGCTCGCTCGGATTGGCTACGCCCGTGGCGGTCATGGCGGCGACGGGGCGCGGAATGTCCCTCGGCATATTGTATAAAGACGCCGAAGTTTTGCAAAAAGCCAAGGACGTCAATTGCGTGTTGCTCGATAAAACGGCTACGTTGACGATAGGACGTCCCGAAGTGGCGGAATTTCGCGCGCTCCGCGGCGAGCGTTCGGAACTTCTCGCCGTAGCGGCGGCGATGGAAAGCCGTTCCAATCATCCGATTGCGGAGTGCGTGCGCGCTTACGCCGAAGGGGAGGTTGCGCTTATGCCTGCGATCGATTCGTATACCTATGAAGTGGGAAAGGGCGCGATTGCCGTATTAGAGGGGACGACGTACTATTTGGGAAATCGGCGGTTGTTGTCGGGGATAGACGATAAGGCGGCTTACCGCTTGGAAAAGGAGTATTCCGCGCAGGGGAAAACGGCGGTGTTTTTGGCGAGCGATAAAGCCTTGCTTGCCGTGTTCGCCGTGGCGGATAGGTTAAAGGCGGAAAGCAAAGCCGCCGTATCTTCGTTGCGCGAGGACGGCATACGCGTGGGGATGTTGACGGGCGACAACGAAAACGTAGCCAAAGCAATCGCGCAAGAGGTCGGTATCGACGATTATTACGCCGAGGCGTTGCCCGAAGACAAGCAAAAGGCGGTGGAGCGCGTTCGCGCGGTCGGCGGATTCGTGGCTATGGTCGGCGACGGAATCAACGACAGCCCTGCCTTAAAGGCAGCCGACGTCGGGATTGCGATGGGCAACGGCACGGATATTGCCATCGAAAGTGCGGATATTGTGCTTTCGCGCGGCGATTTACGCCTCGTGCATACGGCGGTCGCGCTCAGCCGCGCCACCGTGCGGAATATAAAACAAAATCTGTTTTGGGCGTTTTTCTACAACGCGGCGGCAATTCCCGTCGCGGCAGGCGTATTTGCGTTTGCAGGGCTTTCGCTCAATCCCATGATCGGGGCGGCGTGTATGTCGCTAAGCTCCTTGTTCGTGGTCACAAATGCCTTGCGCTTAACGCGTTTTCGCGCGGATACGGAAGAAAAAATAAAATCGGAGGAGGAGAACTCTATGCAAAAAACGATAAAAGTAGAGGGCATGATGTGTCAGCATTGCGTGGCGCACGTTACGAACGCGCTTTCGGGGTTGGAGGGCGTTACGTCCGTCAACGTCGATTTGAAAAAGAAGACGGCGACGCTTACGGCAAACGGCGAGATAGAAAACGAGCGTATCGTCGCGGCGATTACGGAAGCGGGCTATACGGTCAAGAAGATTTCTTAAACACGAAAAGCGACAAAAGAAACGCCGTTATGACAAAATACAGCAGAAAATAAAAGCCTCCATATGTTATCATATTCCCATAAAAACATATCAGGAGGGCTTCCATGACGCAGTTATTGCTATTGGATAAACGCACGCAAAGCCTAATCGAGGATTACGTTCCGCAAGGGGAAATTCTCGAAGGCGTTGTGTGCTTTTTTTCCGTTTTCGCCGATTATACGCGCGTGCGGATATTGTCTGCGCTTGCCATCAGCGAGCTGTGCGTAACCGACTTATCGCGCATACTCGATATCAATCAAACGACGGTTTCGCATCAATTGCGCTTTTTGAAAAGCGCGGGGATCGTAAAATGCTGTCGGCAGGGGAAAATCGTTTTTTACAGCCTCGTGGACGACAGCATAAACGACGTTATTCTGAAAGGAATAGAGTTTTTAGGCTGTTAAAGGGCGGATTTTTCCTTGTATTTCCTTGCAAAATTTCTGTGTTTGGTATATAATAGTAACGTATGGACGTATTGAAGGAAAAACTCAATCTTCTTCCCGACAATCCGGGCGTGTACGTAATGCTGGATAAAGACGGAATCGTGATTTACGTCGGCAAGGCGCGCGTGCTTAAAAATCGCGTTCGGCAATATTTTCATGCTTCGGCAAAGCCCGAAAAGGTAGCCGCCATGGTCGAGAACATCGCCGATTTCTATTATATCATCACGCGTACGGAAATCGACGCGCTCGCGTTGGAAAATAATCTCATAAAAAAATACAAGCCGAAGTACAATATTCTTCTGAAAGACGATAAAACGTATCCGTATATCAAAGTGCATACGAAAGAGGCTTTTCCGCACGTTTCCGTCACGCGAAAATTGAAAAAGGACGGAAAATACTTCGGTCCGTTCATGGGCGGCGTTCGCTGCAACGATTTGTTGGATATTTTGCGCTCGGTCTATAACGTACGCACTTGTACCGTCGCCGTCGGCGAAAAGCCGAAAAAACCTTGCCTTGCCTATCATTTGGGGCGTTGCAAAGCTCCTTGCGCGTATTTATGTACGGAGGAGGAATACGGCGAGCGCGTAAAAGCCGCTATTGCCTTCTTGGACGGGAATTATGAGGAAGCAGAACGGGTTTTAGAGGAAAAAATGCGCGATTTTGCCGAGCGAGAGGAATTCGAGTTGGCAATGGAGTACCGCGAAAAGCTTTCCATGCTTTCCAAACTCAAACTCAAACGGATTACCAGCCTGAATCGCGCGTTGAACGCCGACGTCATCGCTTTGAAAACGAACTTCGTGTATTCGTCCGTCAACGTGTTGATCACGCGCGGCGGCATTATGCAGGGGGGCAGTAATTTTGCGATAGAGGACGCCACGCCGACGGAAACGGACGCTTTGACCGCATTCATCGCGCAGTATTACGCCGCGCACGAATTGCCCGACGAGATCATCACGCAGGATTTTTGCGAAAAAGAGTTGTTGGAAAATTATTTTTACGAACGCTATTCGCGTTGCGTCGAAATTGTGTTGCCGAAGCAGGGCGTAAAGCGGCAACTTTTGGAAATGGCGGAGAAGAACGCGAGCGACTATTTATCCAAGTCCGTCGATAAAATCAAACATAAAAACGACATGACGAAAGACGCGTGCCGCCGCTTGCAGACAATTTTGGGGCTGGAAAGATATCCGCGTCGCATGGAGTGCTACGATATTTCCAACATCAGCGGCGTGGATAAAGTCGGTTCTATGGTGGTATTCGTGGACGGCGAAGCGGAAAGAAGCAGTTATCGCCGCTTTAAGATAAACACCGTCGAGGGGGCGAACGATTACGCTTCGCACCAAGAAATGATGCGCCGCCGCTTGGCAAAGTTGCAAACGGAGGAAGCCGAACGCTTCCCGAAGCCCGACTTAATTATCATCGACGGCGGCAAAGGGCAGCTTTCCGCCGTAAAGGAAGTTTTCGACGAGTTCGGCGTGACGGATATTCCCTTAATCGCCCTTGCCGAGCGCGAAGAAGAAGTATTCACGCTGTTTTCGCAGGAGAGCGTCCGTATCGACCGTCGCGATTACGCGTTGAAGCTTTTACAGCGCATTCGCGACGAAGCGCACCGCTTCGCCATCACCTATTTCCGCAGTTTGCATTCCAAGCGCAATCTCGCTTCGATATTGGAAGAAATCGACGGTATCGGTAAAAAGAAACGCATGGCGTTGTTGGAAAAATTCCGTACGGTCGACAAAATCGTCGAAGCGGACGAAAAAACGCTTTGCGAAGTGGACGGCATAGGGGCGGAGCTGGCAAAAAATATTAAGACGTACTTTAAGGAACATATATGACGCAAAAGATAAAATATCCGCTACTGATAACCGATTACGACGGAACGCTCCCTCGTTCGGACGGTAGCATATCGGAATCGACTCGGCGTGCGATCGCTCGTTACGTGCGTGACGGCGGACGTTTCGTCGTGTCTACGGGACGTATGCCGTCGGGGATCGTGCCGCAAATACGCGCGCTCGGTTTGCACGGGTTGACGGCTTGCGGACAGGGTTCGGTTATTCTCGACGTTGATTCGGGAAAATGCGTTTTTGAAAATCGGTTATCGAACGAAACGGCAATCGCCGTATGCAGGCGCATGGAAGCCATGGGCTTGCATATACACGTTTACGATTTGTGGGAATATTATTCCAATACGGACGACGCCGCGCTTGCCGAATACGAGCGCGCAACGCGTTGTAAAGCTGTCGTCGTTTCGCAAAAGCTTTCCGATTTCGTCGCCGAGCGGCGTTTACAGCCGTATAAAATTCTTGCAATCGTTCCGCCGTCGGAAAACGAAGCGGTGCAGAAAGCCCTGACGGAAATGCAATTGTCCGAATGTTTCGTTACGCGTAGTGGCGCGTCCCTCGTCGAGGTCGGCAGCGTGAAAAATTCCAAAGGCACGGCGGCGGCTTTTCTTGCGGAATATTACGGCGTTCCGTTAGAACGGACGATTGCCGTCGGCGATCAATGCAACGATCTGCCGATGTTGGAACGCGTCGGTTTGGGTTTTGCCGTTAAAAACGCCGATCCCGTTTTGTCGGGACGGGCGCGCGCGATCGGATATACCAACGACGAGGACGCCGTCAAGGAAATAATAGAAAGATTTGCCTACGGGGAGGAGAAATAAATGGACGGTCAAGTAACGCAGAGCGTTATGCTCGATAAACTTGCTTACGATTTGAATTTGGAGATAGTGTATACGGGCAAAGGCGTGGTCACGTTATGCTGTATGAGCGTGGAGCGGCCGGGGTTGCAACTTGCCGGCGGATTTTTCAATTATCACGATTCCCGACGAATTATCGTTTTAGGGCTTTCGGAATACGAGTATTTGCGTACAGTGGACGCCGAAGAGCGGCGCAAAAAAATCGTCAGCTTGTTTGAACACGGGGAGTTGCCCTGCATTATCCTCAGCCGCGATTTGCCCGCGCTTCCGGAGCTTGTCGAAGCGGCGAAAAAATATTCCTGCCCGATTTTCCGCAGTCACCGCGTAACGACGGACTTGATGAGCGATTTGTACATTTACTTAAATCGGTTGCTTGCGCCCTCCGTCACCGAACACGGCGTTTTAATGGAAGTGTTCGGCGTGGGGATTCTTTTGACGGGCAAAAGCGGCGTCGGAAAAAGCGAAACGGCAATGGAGCTTATTAAGCGCGGACATCGTTTGGTCGCCGACGACAACGTTATCATTAAAGAGATCGCCAACGAGCTGTACGGCACTGCTCCCGATATCATTCGGTATTTCATGGAGCTTCGCGGCATCGGTATCATCAACGTAAAAAGTATGTACGGCTCGGGTTCGATTTTGGACGAAAAGAATATCCAGCTTATCATTCAGCTTGAAAATTGGCAACAGGGCAAGGAATACGACCGTATCGGTGACGAAATGTCTACGACGAGTTATTTCGGGATAAAAGTGCCGAAGCTTACGATTCCCGTCAGCCCCGGACGTAATCTCGCGATCATTATCGAAGTCGCCGCGAGAAACTTCCGTTTGAAGAGCATGGGTTACGACGCTTCGGAAGAATTGATTACGAGAAGTATCGGAAGATAAAGGAAAGGTTATGTCGGAAATTCTATCGCCTGCCGGCAATCTCGCTTGCGCGGAAGCGGCTATCGACAACGGCGCGGACGCTATATATTTGGGCTTAGACGCCTTTTCGGCGCGCATGGGCGCGGAAAATTTCGATGCGGAGGCGTTGCAAACGGTTATCTTGCGAGCGCACTTGCGCGGCGTTAAGGTATACGTAGCCATGAATACGCTCGTCAAGGATTCGGAAACGGAGCAATTTTTCGGCGCGTTCGTTTCCGCGTGGAACAGCGGCGCGGACGCCGTCATTTTGCAAGATCCCTTTTTAGGGAAACGCATACACGAGGCATATCCCGACGTCGTGTTGCATTTGAGTACGCAAGCGGGCGTATGCAATACCGACGGCGCGCTTTTTGCGAAATCTTGCGGCTTTTCGCGCGTGATTTTGGCGCGAGAAACGCCCTTGCAGGAAATCGAAAAAATCGCGAAAATCATTGAAACGGAAGTATTCGTGCAGGGCGCGCTTTGCACCTGCTTTTCGGGACAATGCTATTTTTCCTCTTTCGTAGGCGGCAACAGCGGCAACAGAGGGCGTTGCAAACAACCTTGCCGCAAACGCTACGCTTACGATCGTAACGGGAACGCGGAACGCTCTTACGCGCTTTCGCTGTCCGATTTATGCGTGGGGGAAAAGGCGAAAAAGTTGCTTTCGCTCGGCGTGTCTTCCTTGAAGATAGAGGGGCGTATGCGCCGCCCCGAATACGTGGCGGCGGCGGTTCGGTATTATCGCGGCGTTTTGGACGGCGCGGCGGATACGGAAAAACGCCTTTCGGACTTAAAGCGCACGTACAATAGAGGAAACTACACCGAAGGGCTTGCTTTCGGGCAAGACAAACGCTTGCTTTCTACCGCGATTCAAGGGCATTTAGGCGAAAAAGTCGGCGTCGTACGGGTGGAGCGCGGCAACTATTGCGTGGAGAGCAAATTCCGTCCGAAGCGCGGCGACGCTTTTAAGATATTGCGTAGCGGCGAGGAAGTGGGCGGCGGCGTATTCGCGCGGCAGGAAAAGGAACGTTTTATCGTCGCCTCGAAAACGCGCTTAAAAAACGGCGATTCCGTTTTCGTTACGACGGATACCGCCGTCAACGAACGGTTGTTGTCCTTTTCGAGCAAAGGCGTATTGTCGCTTTCGCTGTATTTTGCGGCAGGAGAAAAGCCTTTGGCGGTATGGAGCGGTGGCAGCGCGGAGGGGGATATTCCCTTGCAAACGGCGCAAAGCCGCGCCTTAACGTGCGAAGAGGTGACGGAATGTTTCCAAAAGACGGACGGGTTGCCGTTAAACATCGAGTTTGCGGAAATCTCGCTCGCGCCGTCGCTGTTTTTGCCGAAATCGGCGTTGAACGCCTTTCGCCGAAAGGTATTCGCCGCCGTGTGCGAAGCCGCGCGGACGGGAGAGCGTGCGCCGATCGCGACCGTGCCGCTTTCGGAAACGCCGACGGAGGGAACGCTTTCGAATACGCAAAAAACGGCGGTCATCTCCGATGATTTTTCCGATATTTCCGTCGATATCGCCGTGTATAAGCCGACGGATTATATACAACCGCCGCCCCCCGAATTTTATGCGGCGGCAAAGGAGAAATATATCTACTATCCCGCATTCGCGACGGAAAGGGATACGGCGCAAATCGCCTTATGGCTTGCCAAAGGTGGAATTGACGGAATTTATGCGGAAAATTACGGCGGCGTTTCTTTTGCGCAACGGCACGGTTGCCGCCTGTTCGCAGGAACGGGATTGAATATTTCCAATCGTTTTGCGACGGAGGCTTTGCGAAAACTACCCTGCCTTGCCTATTATGCCGTCTCCAAGGAGCTTACCGCCGCCGAAATCGGCGCGTTGCGTTCGGAAAAAGCTTTCGCGCTTTCTTCGGGCGATATAAAACTCATGGATTTATGCTATTGCCCGTTCGGGAAAACGTGCGCCCGTTGCGATAGACGCGCGCGGTATACTTTGACGGATGAAAACGAGAGAGCTTTCCCCGTGCGGCGATATACCGCCGCCGACGGCAGTTGCCGCTTCGAGGTGTACAATTGCGCTTCGCTCGTAGGAAAAGGCGTAGCGCACACGGGGCGGCTATTGGACGTAAGCGTTACGCGCGATAAACGCGGCGCGATCGCCGCCGCAACGGACGAAGGCGAACAAAAGAAAATTTACGAAAACCATACGTCGGGGCACTATAATCGCGGCGTGTTGTAAGGAACGGTTATGAATCGAAGAGCGATCGAAAAGACGGAATTAAATAAGATTTTGTCGCAAGCGGCGGAATTTGCCGTTTTGGAGGGCGGAAAAGCGTTGCTGTTGCAAACGCCTCCGTCTGCCGAACTCGGCGAAGTCAAACGGCGTTTGCGCGTCACCGAGGAGTGCAAGCAGCTGTTGTTCGTACACGGCGTTGCGAAAATCGAATACTTTTCGCCGTTCGGCGACGAATTGGGACGGGCGAAAAAAGGCTCGTCGCTCACCTGTGCGGAACTTTTGAAAACGGAAGGGTTGCTTCGTTCCGCCCGTATCGCTTATACGAGCGTGAACGGTATACGCGAAGAAAACATCGTCGAAGTGAAAAAGCTTGCCGATAGAATTTATTACGACGAGCATTTGGAAACGGATATTCATACGAAAATTTTAAGCGATTCGGAAATCAGCGACTACGCCAGCGATAAATTATATACCATACGCAAGGAAATACGTGCGTTGAACGAGCGTATCCGCGCAAGACTCGCCGAATATCTGACGGGCGCGGAGGGAAAATATTTGCAGGACGGCATTATTACGATGCGCGACAATCGCTACGTTTTGCCCGTCCGCGCGGAATACAAGCGCAACGTCAAAGGGTTTATTCACGACCGTTCCGCCAGCGGCGCGACCTTTTTCATCGAACCGGAGGAAGTGCTCGAAATGAATAACGAGCTTCGCTCTCTCGCCGTCGACGAAAAAGAGGAAACGGAGCGTATTTTAAGCGAGCTTTCCCGTCGCGTCGGATTTATGGGCGAGGAACTGTCGCAAGATATACGCCTTTTAGAGGAACTTGACGCGGCGTACGCTCGTGCGGAATACGCCTACAAGCTGCGTTGCGTTTATCCCGAGATGAACGATTGCGGCAATATCCGTATCGACAGCGGCAGACATCCGCTTATCGACGCGCGTACGGTCGTTCCCGTCAGCGTCGCGCTCGGCGAGGAGTATCGCTTCCTGCTTATCAGCGGCCCGAATACGGGCGGCAAAACCGTCGCTTTGAAAATGGTCGGGCTGTTCTGCCTCATGGCTATGTGCGGACTGTTTATCCCTGCGAAACTCGCCGTTTTATCGACGTTTACGGAAATCTATTGCGACGTCGGCGACGCGCAAAGCATCGAGGAAAGTCTTTCTACGTTTTCTTCGCATATTCAAAATATCATTTCTATCGTCAACGCCGCCGATAATAGAAGCTTGGTGTTGATTGACGAGTTGGGCGGCGGCACGGATCCCGACGAGGGGCAGGCTTTGGCGAAAGCGATCGTCGCGCATTTGTTGCAATGCGGCTGTACGGGCGTCGTCACCACGCACTATGCCTCGTTGAAAGAATTCGCTTTTTCCGCCGACGGCATCGAAAACGCCTGCATGGAATTCGATTCCGACACCTTGCGCCCGTTATACGTTATGCGTATCGGTCTGCCGGGATCGAGCAACGCTTTGGCTATCGCCCGTCGTTTGGGATTAAAAGAAGATATTTTGCAGGCGGCGACGAACAATTTATCCGCCGACGCACAGCGTTTCGAACATATCGTCCGCAGCGCGGAGGAAAGCCGTATCGCGGCGGAGGAATCGCTTGCCGAATGTAACCGCTTAAAAGCCGAATGGCAGGAAAAATTAAACGCCGTCGAAATCGAACGGGAGCGATTAAAAAAGGAAAAGGAAAAGCTTTTCGTTTCCGCGAAAACCGAGGCGAAACGGATCGTCAACGAGCGTACGGAGGAGGCAGAGGAGTTGCTTGCGGAAATCGAACGTATCTTCGCGCAGGAAAGCGTTTCCGAAGCCGATTTAATCAAAGCGAGAACGCTGAAAAACCGTATTTCCGACGTCGCGTACGAAAATGAAGCCGAAGAGGCGTTTTCGCCGCAATACGAAGCCGTTCGCGCGGAGACGTTGCGTACGGGTATGCGCGTATATGTCAAAAACCTCGCGCAAGAGGGCGTGGTGCAAAGCGTACGCTTGCAAAAAGGCGAGGCGGAGATTCTTTGCGGCAATATCCGCGTTCGTAGCAAAATTTCCGATTTAAGCGCGATTATTTCCAAGGGAAAAGCACAAACTACGGGCAAGAAAGGAAAATGGCAAAATCCGCGCGACGAAGAACGCGTGCAGGTGCGAAAAACGCTTGCGCCGAAGCCCTCCCCGTCGTTGGAAATCAATGTAATCGGCATGACGGTGCACGAAGCTCTTCCCGAGGTGGAAGCGTTTATCGACGCCGCCGTCGTCGCCAATTTGGAAGAGGTACGTATCGTGCACGGCGTCGGCACGGGAAAGTTGCGCGCAGGCATACACGATTTTTTGCGCGGACACCGCAACGTCGCGGAATATCGCCTCGGCAAATACGGCGAGGGCGAAACGGGCGTAACGATCGTAAAAATCAAGTAATTCCGCATAATCTCGGCTCAAAAAAAATAGGATAAAGAAAAAAGAGCGCGAGGTTATAACATGCCGAAAAGCATACGAAAAAAAGGCGGTTCGTTCTGCGGCGCGTTGACGGGCAATTTGGTCGTCGGCGTCTTAACGCTTTGTATCGGAGCGTTATGCTTAGCTCCGTTGGAAGAAGAAGCCGTCGCCGACGTTTCCGCCGAGGCGTATTATTCCGCAGGGAAAGACGGAAAGGGCGTTTCTCTGATGTTCAACGTGTATTGGGGCACGGACGAAGTCTATTCGATTTTGGACATCTTGCATACGCACGGGGCGAAAGCGACTTTTTTCATCGGCGGTTGTTGGGCGGACGACAACGTAGAATGCTTAAAAGCGATCGTCGCGCACGGGCACGAGCTGGGAAATCACGGCTATTTCCATAAAGACCACGCAAAATTGAGTTTGGCGGAGAACCAAAAAGAAATCGAGGCGTGCAATCGTTTTATCCGTTTGTCCGTCGGCGTAACGCCTACGTTATTCGCGCCGCCGTCGGGCTCGTACGGAAACGTCGTTTTGGAAGCGGCGCGCGCCTTGGGTATGAAAACGGTGCTTTGGTCGAAAGACACGATCGATTGGAGGGATAAAAACGCCGCGTTGATTTATACGCGCGCGACGAAAGACGTCTCCGTCGGCGATTTTATCCTTTTGCACCCCATGGAAGCCACGGAAAGCGCGCTCGGCGATATTTTGAAATATTACGAAAAACAAGGTCTGCAAACGGTCACCGTTTCAGATAATTTACAAAAAGAAGGATGATTATGGTATACGAAAAACGATACGATAACGGGCTTCGGCTCGTTGTGAAACAAATGCAAGGGCTGTTGTCCGTGACGATGGGCATTTTGGTCGGAACGGGCGCAAGCGCGGAAACGGACGCCGAGGACGGCATTTCGCATTTCATCGAACATATGCAGTTTAAGGGCACGAAAAAGCGCAACGCTTTCGATCTGTCCGACGCGTTCGATCGCTTGGGCGCACAAGTCAACGCCTTTACGGGAAAGGACATGACCTGTTACTATTCCAAGTGCACAATCGACCATACGGCAGACTGTTTCGAGCTGCTTTCCGATCTATTCTTAAACGCAACTTTCCCCGAAGAGGAAATGGCGCGCGAAAAGGGCGTAATCTGCGAAGAAATTTCCATGAACGAAGATACGCCCGAAGATTTGTGCTTGGATTTGCTCGCCCACGCCTATTACGGAAAAGAAAACTACGGGCGCAATATCCTCGGCACGGCGAAAAACGTCAACGGATTCACCGTCGAGGACGTGGCGCGCTATAAAAAGGCGCGGTACTGTCCGCAAAACATCGTTATTTCCTTTGCAGGCGGCATCGATCCGCAAATGGCGCAATCGCTCGTCGAAAGCTATTTCGGCGTATTGCCGACGGGCTGTTTCGAGGCAAGAAAACCGCGCGTGCTTTTGACGCGGCAGTCGCTCGTCAAACGTAAACCGATCGAGCAAATGCACCTTGCAATCGCCTATCCGTCCGTGCCGCGCGGCGACGAAAGGGAAGATTTGGTCGGGGCGTTGAATTCTATTTTAGGCGGTTCGATGAGCGCGCGGCTTTTTCAAGAAGTGCGCGAAAAACGCGGTTTGGCGTATTCCGTCTATTCGTATACGTCCGCCTTTCCCGAATGCGCCACGCAAACGATATACGCAGGCGTAAATCCCGCCAAGTTGCAGGAAGCGTACGAAGCCGTCGGCACGGTGATACGGGAAATGCGTACGGGCGGCGTTTCCGAGGAGGAATTTTTACGCAGCCGCGAACAGTTGAAGGCGAATATGCTGTTCAGCAACGAAAGCAGCAATACGCAAATGCTTTTGTACGGGAAATATATGCTCTATTTCGATAAAATCTTCGATTTCGAGGAAAAGTTGGACAAGCTGAACGCCATGACGCACGCGCAGGCGCAGGCGACGCTGGAAATCATGTTCGACGAAAAGAACAAAGCCGTCGCGCTCGTCGGCGATACGGATACGCCGCTTTCGTTGTAACATGCCGAATATCAGCGTGAAAAAGCAGGGGTTCGAGCCAGTGTTCGACGAGCACAGCCGCATACTTATTTTGGGCAGCTTTCCGTCTGTGAAAAGCCGCGAAATTTCCTTTTATTACGGCAATAAGCAAAATCGCTTTTGGGGTATGCTATGCGGCTATTTCGGCGAAAGCGTTCCCGTTTCCGTCGAGGAAAAGAAGGCGTTTTTGTTGCGGCGCGGCGTTGCGCTGTGGGACATGGCGACGGCGTGCGAGATTGACGGCTCGTCGGACGCTTCCGTGAAAAACGTCGAGCTTGCCGATTTGCGCCGCATTTTTTCCGTCGCTCCGATCGAGCGCGTTTTGCTGAACGGCGCGTTGGCGCATACGTTGTTTTTGAAAGAAAACGCCGACCTCGCCCTTCCTTACGTGAAAATGCCGTCTACAAGCCCTGCCAATCCGCGTTACGACGAAAGAGTATGGAGAGAAGAATTGAATGCAGTATTCCGAATTTATTGAAAAATTACGAAGCTTGGCAGAGCCGTCTTTCGCAGAGTTTCAACGCCGCTTGATAAAAACGAAGTATACGATTCTCGGCGTGCGCACGCCCGCGCTTCGCAAGCTCGCCAAAGAACTCGCGCCGTTTTCAGAAACGCTTTGGGATTTTCCGAACGAGTATTACGAAACGGTGTTTATCAAACTGTCCGTCGTTTCGGGGCTGTCCTACGACGATTTTATCGCAAAGCTTCCGCAATGCGTTTCCCTTATGGAAAATTGGGCGCTTTGCGATTGTTTCAAGGCAAAATGTATCCGCAAACGAAAGCAAGCGTTTTTGGCGGAGCTGGACAAGCTGTTCGCGCGCGGCGGCGAATATTTTCAGCGGTATCCGCTCGTCGTTTTGCTAAGCGAGTATACGGAAGCGGCATATCTTCCCGAAATACGAAGCTATCTGTTGCAGGCGAATACGGACTTTTATTACGTACACATGGCGGCGGCGTGGTTGCTTGCGGAGGTTTTGATAAAACAATACGACTACGGCGTTGCGTTGTTGCGAGAGAAAGCGTTGCCGCCGAAAACGCACAATAAAGCCATACAAAAAGCGGTCGAAAGTTACCGCTTGACGGAAGAACAAAAAAACTATTTGAAGACCTTAAAGGTATAAGAAAAGAGGAGTATACATAATGGATATTTTACAGACTATCACGCAGGAGTTCGGCTTAAACCCGACGCACGCAAGCAATATCGTCGCGTTGCTCGACGAGGGGAACACCGTTCCGTTTATCGCGCGCTATCGCAAGGAAATGACGGGCAGTTGCGACGATCAGGTTTTGCGCGCCTTGTCGGAACGGCTCGCCTATCTTCGCAATTTGGAAAAACGCAAAACGGAAGTGGAAAATGCGATAAAGGAACAGGGAAAATGGGCGGACGAACTTCGTCTTGCTTTGGATAAAGCCGCTACGCTTACGGAGGTTGAAGATATTTATCGCCCGTACAAGCAGAAACGCAAAACGCGCGCTTCGGTGGCGATTGCCAAGGGCTTACAGCCGCTTGCCGACCGCATTATGGAGCAAGATAAGCTTTTGGACGTGCACGAAGAGGCGGCGAAGTATATTACGGAAGAAGTGCAAACGGCGGAAGAAGCCCTTGACGGCGCGCGCGACATCATCGCGGAGTATATTTCCGACGACGCCGCAACGCGAAAAAAGCTTCGCAATTTCTTTCTCAAACACGGGGAAATCGTTTCTTCGTACGCCAAGGGCAAAGAGGAAGAAGACGAAACGAAGACGTACGGCATGTACGCGGATTACCGTGAGCCCGTTTCCGAAGCGAAAAGCCATCGCGTGCTTGCGCTCAATCGCGGCGAAAAGGAAGGCTTTTTGAAGGTTTCCTTGTTCGTCGATACGGAATTTGCCAAACGCATAACGGCGGCGGCATTCTTAAAAGACGGCGGCGAAAGCAGCAAGATTGTCAAAGCAGCCGCCGAGGACGGCTACGACCGCTTGATCGCGCCTTCCGTGGAACGCGAAGTCCGCGCCCAGCTTTTCGAAGAAGCGAGCGAACAGGCGATTAAAATGTTCGAATTGAATTTGAAGCCGCTTTTAATGCAGCCGCCCGTAAAGGATAAAATCACCATGGGTTGGGATCCTGCTTATCGAACGGGTTGTAAAATTTGCGTCGTAGACGGAACGGGCAAAGTGCTCGATAAAACGGTCGTATTCCCCACGCCGCCGCAAAACCGCACGGAAGAAGCGAAAATCGTATTGAAAAAACTGATAGAAAAGTACGGCGTGGAAGTCATTTCTTGCGGTAACGGAACGGCGAGCAAAGAAAGCGAAATTTTCATCGCCGAGCTGATTAAAGAGATTAAGGCGGAAACGGGCAGAGAAGTCGGCTACGTCATCGTCAACGAAGCGGGCGCGTCCGTCTATTCCGCGAGCGCGCTCGGCGCGGAAGAGTTTCCCGATTACGACGTCACCGCGCGTAGTGCCGTTTCCATCGCAAGGCGTTTGCAAGATCCGCTTGCCGAATTGATCAAGATCGATCCGAAATCGATCGGCGTAGGGCAATACCAGCACGACATGAACGAAAAGCGTTTGGACGGCGCGCTTTCGGGCGTTTTGGAAGATTGCGTAAACAGCGTGGGCGTAGACTTGAACACCGCCAGCGTTTCGCTTTTGAAATTCGTCGCAGGGCTCAATGGCACGGTCGCGAAAAACATCGTCGTTTATCGTGAAGAACACGGCAAATTCCGCTCCCGTCGGCAGCTGTTGAAAGTGCCGAAGCTCGGCGAAAAAGCCTTTACGCAGTGCGCGGGCTTTTTACGCGTGGACGGCGGAGAAGATATTTTGGACAACACGGCGGTGCACCCCGAATCGTATGAAAAAGCGGAAAAGTTGCTTTCCCTTTTCTCGTACACGAAAGAGGACGTGCGCGCGCGCCGCATTTCCGATTTAAGGAAAAAAGTCAAGGCGTACGGCGAAGCCAAAGCGGCAAAGGAAACCGATTTGGACGAAGCCACGCTTTCCGATATCGTAACCGAGCTTATGAAGCCGGGACGGGATATTCGCGAGGGGTTGCCTGCCCCCGTTTTACGCAAGGACGTTATGGGGATAGAGGATTTGAAAGTCGGTATGGAGCTTACGGGTACGGTGCGCAACGTCGTCGATTTCGGCGCGTTCGTCGATATCGGCGTACATCAAGACGGTTTGGTGCATATTTCGGAAATTACGGAACGCTACATACGCCACCCGTCCGAAGTACTGAAAGTCGGGCAGATCGTGCAGGTGCGCGTGAAAGAAGTAGACGTGAAAAAGAACCGTATCGGCTTGACCATGCGCAAACCGACTGCCGCAAAATGATATTTTTTTTTCGGAAAGGCTTGACATTTGCGTACGGATATAGTACAATAAACGCGTAAGCGATATAACGCATTCTATAACACGGAGGACTAAATTATGTTGGAAAAAATTCAAACAATGCTTGCCGACGCGCTCGATCTTCCCGTCGAGAAGGTCGTGCCGGAGGCGAAAATCGTTGACGATCTCGGGGCGGATTCCTTGGACGTCGTGGAGCTGCTCAGCCAGCTCGAGGACGAATTCGGGATTATCATTCCCGACGACGAAGTCGAAGACCTCGTTACGGTTGCCGACGTTGCGGCAGAACTTGAAAAACTAACGAAATAAAAATGCTAAAAGGTCTTCGAAGAATACTTCGGAGACCTTTTGCGTATAAGGGGAAAAGATGAGAAAATACAAAAGAATAGTTGTTGTTATGCTGTTGGCGGTTTTTTGCGGAACGGGCATTTTTGTCGCATGCAAAGACGAGGCGGAAACGCTTCCCGAAAAAGCCGCGTATTCGTCGTCGGAAAACGTTGCTTCGTCGATTGCGGAGTCGTCCGTTTCCGATCTGCCCATTGAACCGAAGATAACGGAACATTCCGCGGAAAGCGCCGAAGAAACGTCCGCGGAAGAAAGCTCCGAAGAAACGTCTACGGAAGAAAGCTCCGAAGAAACGTCTGCGGACACGTCTTTCGCAGAGGCGAGCGAGGAAACAAGTTCGACGGAAAGCGTTTCGGAAGCCTCTTCCGAAATGCAATCGGAAACTTCCGCCGCGATCTCTTCGACGGAAACACCGGAAACCCCACCCGAAGAATCACCCGAAGAACCAACCGTCGTACCGTTGCATACGCATATTTGGCAAGAAAACGTTATTCAGGAAGCCACTTGTTTGGACGAGGGCGTGGCGGAGCTTTATTGCGAATGCGGTTTTGTAAAGGCGAAAACGCTGCCGCCGCTCGGGCATGAAGCGGAAGACTACGGCGAACCGAGCGATCCGA
This sequence comes from uncultured Clostridia bacterium, assembly GCA_964459515.1. Lineage (GTDB taxonomy): Bacteria > Bacillota > Clostridia > Christensenellales > Borkfalkiaceae > Scatosoma. Next base: position 22,003 of record CAYWML010000004.1, read on the forward strand.
CTTGCCAACAGGAAGGACGCGGCGTCGGCGTGCACTGTTCGCGTTGCAAGACGGTTTTGAAAAGGGCGGAACGTATTCCGAAAGTTCCTTGTCGCTACGAAAAGCATTTTTGCGTTTGGTGCAATAAAACGAATTTGGAATTCGAGTTGTCCGATAATGGAAAATACTATATTTGCACGGGCATAAAGCAGGAGAAGGTATATCGCCTGTATATCCCCGACGAATACGAGGGGAAGCCCGTTAAGGCGATACCGGAAAATGCGTTTGCGGAGCACTACGAATTGGTATTCGTTTCGCTCGGCAAAAATATCGAAAAGATTGCGGAAAGCGCGTTCGGCGATTGTCGTAATATCGCCGAGGTGTACGACGGCACGAAAAAGAAAATTTCCGAAGATTTCAAAGGTTCTTTGGATTGTAACCTTTTTGTAGTATCGAAAAACAATTTGTTGCAGAGAAGTATTTATACGGAGGAACGGGAAAGCGAAATCGTAGAGGACGAAAACGGCTATATCACGTATACGCAAGGCGATACGGTCAATCTCATCGGGTACAGCGGCACGTCGAAAGATTTGGTCGTGCCCGAAAACGTAACGGCGATAAACAGCTATATGTTCCGCACGGTAAACGGTTTGAGTAGCGTAACGATCGGCGAAAACGTTGTCGATATCACGCAGGAGATATTTTCGGAATGTTGGTTTTTGAAATGCGTTTCGCTGCCCGAAAAGCTTTTTGAAGAAAATAAAAACCTTCCGAACTGCTTTGACGAATTGTCGGACGATTGCGAAATGCGCGTCGGGGAAAAATCATTTCGCGCCGAAGACATAAAAACGATTGCTAAAAAATCGGATATATGGTATAATTAGTCGGATAATATATTTTAGAGGTGTTGCATGTTACAAGTTACAGGCGTATCCCTGCAATTCGGTAGTAAAAAACTGTTTGAAGACGTCAATTTGAAATTCACGAAAGGAAGTTGCTACGGCATCATCGGCGCAAACGGCGCAGGCAAATCCACCTTTTTGAAAGTGCTTTCGGGGGAGATCGAGCCGCAGAAAGGCTTCGTCACCATGGATAAAAACGAGCGTATGTCCGTTTTGCAACAAAATCAAAACATGTACGACAACGAAACGGTTTTGCGTACGGTCATGATGGGGTATAAGCGGCTCGTAGAAGTCATGGACGAAAAGGATGCGTTATACGCCAACCCCGATTTTTCCGAAGAGGACGGCATTCGCGCCGCCGAATTGGAGAGCGAATTTGCCGAAATGAACGGCTACGACGCGGAATTTCAGGCGGCGCAACTCCTCAACGCCTTGGAAATCGGCGAAGACTTGCATTACGCTTTAATGAGCGATTTGGACGCAAAACAAAAGGTGCGCGTTTTGCTCGCGCAGGCGCTGTTCGGCGATCCCGACGTTTTGCTTTTGGACGAGCCTACCAACAATTTGGATATAAAAACCGTCCGTTGGCTCGAAAACTATCTGATGGATTTTGAAAATACGATCATTATCGTATCGCACAACCGACATTTCCTGAATAAAGTTTGCACGAATATTTGCGACGTGGATTTCGGGAAAATCAATATGTACGTCGGTAACTACGATTTTTGGTATCAAACCAGCCAACTGCTCGCAAGACAGCAAAAGGAGCAGAACAAAAAAGCCGAACAACGCGCCAAGGAATTGCAGGAATTTATCGCGCGCTTCGCGGCAAACGCTTCCAAATCCCGTCAAGCCACCTCGCGCAAAAAAGAATTGGAAAAGCTTACGATTAACGATTTTAAGCCTTCCTTGCGGAAGTATCCGTATATCGATTTCAAGTTTGAAAAGGAGATCGGCAACGATATTCTCATGGTAGAGGGGCTTTCCAAAGAAGGCTATTTCCGCGATCTCTCTTTCACCGTGCAACGCGGCGAAAAGATCGGCGTCGTATCGGATAAAAGCACTACGCTTACCATGCTTTACGATATTCTCACGGGCAAACAGCAGCCGGACAGCGGCACGATTCGTTGGGGCAAAACCATCACCGTTTCCTATTTTCCCCAGAATAACAACGAATTTTTCCAAAATTGCGATCTATCGCTCGTAGAATGGCTTTCGCAGTATTCCACCGACCATTACGAGGAGTATTTGCGCGGTTGGCTCGGCAGAATGTTGTTTTCGGGCGAAGAAGCCCTTAAAAAAGCCAAAGTGCTTTCGGGGGGCGAAAAAGTGCGTTGTATGCTCGCGAAAATGATGCTCGAAGGGGGCAATTTCATGATTTTCGACGAACCGACCAACCACTTGGATTTGGAATCGATTACCGCGCTCAACAACGGGCTCAGCAACTATCGCGGTTGTATGTTGCTTACCTCGCACGACCAAGAACTCATGAACACCGTTGCCAATCGAATTATCGAAATCAACGATACAAAGACGTACGATAGACAAGTCACCTATGACGAATATATCGACGAAACCCATGCTTAAACGATAAAACTATGTAATTTTCGGCGGCGCAGAGTGCTTTCTGCACCGCCGCGTTTTTGTTTTTCGACCTTATTCGACCGATACTATATGCATTTTTCAACAGAATATTCAAAATATTGAAAAATATCTTCAAAATTTTCAAAAATCGCTTTACGAAACGAAAAATATGTTGTATAATAGGGACAGGACAAGGGGGGAACGCCCTAAAAAAAGAAATAAGAAGGAGAAGTATCATGAAAGAAACATCGGTTGTATTGCTGGAATCGAATATAGCGGTTCTCACGCAGTTGCAAGCGGCTTTGACGGAAGATAAATCGTTTCGCGTTTTATTTTCGGGCGACGATGGGGACGAGGGGATTCGACAAATTTTATCCGTAAAGCCCGATTTGGTGGTCGTTGGCATGTTTTTGAAAGGGACGGACGGTTGCAGTATAATCCGCATGGTCAAAAAGACGTGGCGCGAGGCGAAAATCATTGCAACGGGCATCGCCAACGATTCCTTGATCGAACGCGCGATGGGGGAAGGTGCGGCGTATTATCTCGTCAAACCGTTTTCCGTTTCTACGGCGGTGGAGCGTATTCGCGAGGCGGTAAAACGCACGGAAACGGAGAAAAGGGAACTCGTCGTCGAAAAGAAGAGAGCGATCACCGTAGAGGAGAAGATCAGCGAAATTTTCATTTCCATCGGCATTCCGCCGCATATCAAAGGGTACGGATATTTGCGCGAAGGGATAAAAATGACGATCGCGCGGCCGCACATTATCAACAGCGTAACGAAAGAACTGTACCCGTCGATCGCGAAGAAGTTTTCGACTTCGGCGAGCAAAGTGGAACGCGCTATTCGGCACGCCATAGAAGTGGCGTGGAATCGCGGCAGGATAGACGCAATCAACGCCATTTTCGGCGCGCGGATATATCTGGGAACGGAAAAGCCGACGAACAGCGAATTTATCGCGCTCGTCGCCGACAAATTGATTTTGGAAAATATGGTTTAATGCAGTCGGAAAACGGTGTTAAAAAATAAGAAAAGAAGCAGAGAAAAATTCTCTGCTTCTTTTTATAAAATATAGGAGGTCAATAAACGTTAGTACATGCCGCCCATGTCGCCGCCTGCGGGCGCGACGGGTGCGGGAGGGGTAGGAATATCCGTCACGATACTTTCCGTCGTCAATAAGGTAGCCGCTACGGAAGCCGCGTTTTGAAGGACGGAACGGGTAACTTTCGTCGGATCGATAATGCCGCTTTCCACCATATCGCAATACTTATTGTTCAACGCGTCGAAGCCGTAGTTCGTTTTCTTGGAAGCGAGCACTTTTTCGACGATGACGGAGCCGTCCAAACCTGCGTTCTTGGCGATTTGACGAATGGGTTCTTCCAAAGCTTTGAGGACGATGGACGCACCTGTTTTTTCGTCGCCGTTCAGGCTCGCAACAAGCTTTTTGAGTACGGGTACGGCAGAGAGGAGCGCGCTTCCGCCGCCGGGGACGTAGCCTTCTTCCACCGCCGCGCGCGTTGCCGCCAACGCGTCGTCGATACGCAATTTCTTTTCTTTCATTTCCACTTCGGTTGCCGCGCCGACGCTGATGACGGCTACGCCGCCTGCCAATTTCGCAAGGCGTTCTTGCAACTTTTCGCGATCGTAATCGGACTTCGTTTCCGCAATCTGCGATTTAATGGAAGCGATGCGTTCCTTAATGGCGTTTGCGTCGCCTGCGCCGCCGACGATCGTCGTGTTTTCTTTGTCAACGCGTACGCTGCTTGCTCTGCCGAGCATATCCGTCGTAACGTCTTTGAATTCCAAACCGAGGTCGGAGGAGATCACTTCGCCGCCCGTAAGCACGGCGATATCGCGAAGCATTTCCTTTCTTCTGTCGCCGAAGCCGGGGGCTTTCACCGCGACGGAATTAAACACGCCTTTCAGCTTGTTGACGATGAGCGCGGCAAGCGCGTCGCCTTCTACGTCCTCGGCGATAATCAACAACTTTGCGCCTTGCTGCGCGAGCGGTTCGATGACGGGCAGGATTTCCTGCAAATTGGAAATTTTCTTGTCCGTGATCAAAATGTAAGGATTTTCCAACACCGCTTCCATTTTATCGGTATTCGTTACCATATACGCGGAGGCATAGCCGCGGTCGAATTGCATACCTTCTACGGTGTTGAGTTCGGTGTGCATGGATTTGCCTTCTTCCACGGTAATTACGCCGTCTTTGCCTACGATTTCCATGGCTTTTGCGATAAGCGCGCCCACTTCGGGGTTGCCTGCGGAAATGGAAGCCGTCTGTTCGATTGCTTTATTGCTTTCAACGGCTTTGGAAATGCTCTTCAAATGTTCCACGGTGGCGTCTACCGCTTTGGAAATGCCCTCTTTCAAGATAATGGGGTTTGCACCTGCCGCAAGGTTTTTCAAACCCTCGCGCACGATTGCCTGCGCCAATACCACGGCGGTCGTCGTGCCGTCGCCCGCAACGTCGTTCGTTTTCGTCGAAACTTCTTTTACCAGTTGCGCGCCCATGTTTTCAAACGGATCTTCCAATTCGATCTCTTTCGCGATGGTAACGCCGTCGTTGGTGATGAGGGGAGAACCGAATTTTTTATCGAGCACCACGTTTCTGCCCTTAGGACCGAGCGTGATTTTCACCGTATTTGCTAAAACGTTTACGCCGGACTCCAATGCTTTTCTTGCGTCCTCGCCGTATTTAATCTGTTTTGCCATGATTGTCTATCTCCTTATTTCTAAAATTCGTTTAGTCTTCTACGACGGCAAGAATATCGCTTTGCTTGATAATGGTGAATTCTTTTCCGTCTACCTTAAAGTTCGAGCCTGCGTAGTTGGAGCAGAGCACCTTATCGCCGACTTTCACCTGCATTTTCACTTCTTTTCCGTCAATAATTCCGCCGGGGCCGACGGCAACCACTTGGCAGGTCTGCGGTTTTTCCTGCGCCGAGCTGGGGAGATAAAAACCGCTTTTGGTCTTTTCTTCAACGTTTACGCTTTCTACAACGACTTTGTCGAATAAAGGTTTAATATTCATGTATACGATCCTCCGTCGCGGCAATCGTTTGCCGCAATATTTTTTTTACGCATATATTATAACCGCTTTTCCCTGCCCGTCAAACAACAAAACGGAAAAAAAAGGAATTTTTTAAGTTTTTTCACGAAAAACGTGCTCCTGCGATAAAAAACGCGCGCAAAGAATTGCTTTTCCGCCGAAAAAGTGGTATACTGATTTTATACGAAAACCTTTAAGGAGAAGTCGTCATGGCAATCGGCAAATGGGACGAACGCTTTATGGAGCTGACGGAAACGGTGGCGGAGTGGTCCAGCTGCTATCAGGAAAATCGTCACGTCGGCGCGATCATCGTAAAAGACAAACGCGTTATGACAACGGGGTATAACGGCGCGCCGGCAGGTATTCGCAGTTGCGAAGAACGCGGCGAATGTTTGCGCCGCAAGATGAATATCCCCAGCGGCACGCAGCACGAGCTGTGTTTTGCCGTCCACGCCGAACAAAACGCCATTATTCAAGCCGCAAAATACGGCATCGACATCAACGGCGCAACCTTATATTGTACGCACCAGCCTTGCGTGATATGCGCGAAAATGATTATCAACGCAGGGATTAAACGAGTCGTTTATAAAAGCGGCTATCCCGACGAATTTTCTTTGCGCCTTTTCGAAGAAGCGTGCGTAAAGGTGGAAAAGTATTCAGACGAAGAAAACGAAACGAAAACGAACTAAAAAGGAAACAACGACATTATGAAAAATCCTATCGTAACTTTTGAAATGACCGACGGAAAAACTTTCAAGGCGGAGCTTTATCCCGATAAAGCCCCCAACACCGTCCGCAATTTTATTTCCCTCGTGCAAAAGGGCTTTTACGACGGCGTTATATTTCACCGCGTCATCGCGGGATTTATGATACAGGGCGGCGATCCGAAAGGACAGGGAATCGGCGGACCGGGCTATAACATCAAAGGCGAATTTTCCGCAAACGGCTTTGCGCAAAACGACATAACGCACGTACGCGGCGTGCTTTCCATGGCGCGCGCGCAACATCCCGATTCCGCAGGCTCGCAATTTTTCGTTATGCACGAGGACGCGGACTATCTCGACGGACAGTACGCGGCGTTCGGCAGAGTGATCGAGGGCATGGAAACGGTGGACGCGATTGCCGAAACGAAGACGGATTTCGACGATCGTCCGTACGAAGAACAAAAGATGAAAAAAGTTACGGCGGAAACGTTCGGGGAAACGTACGAAGAACCCGTAAAAGCGTAAGCAGACGGTGGCGAGTATGACCGATTACACCGTGTATCAAAATCCGTTGACGACGCGTTACGCCGGCAAGGAAATGCAGCACGCTTTTTCCGACGAAAAACGCTTTAAGCTTTGGCGAAAGCTTTGGATCGCGCTTGCCGAAGCGGAAAAAGAACTCGGGCTTGCAATCACGCAGGAACAGATCGACGAATTGAAACGATACGCCGACGATATCGACTACGACTTGGCTGCGGAATACGAGCGCGAGGTTCGCCACGACGTCATGGCGCACGTAAAGGCGTACGGCGCGTACGCGAAAACGGCAATGCCGATCATTCACCTCGGCGCGACGAGTTGTTTCGTCGATTGCAACGCCGAAGCGATCATGATGGACGAGGCGTTGGATATTTTACTGAAAAAGCTTGTCAACGTCATGGAAAAGATGAAACGCTTCGCTTTGCGCTATAAAGATTTGCCCACGCTTGGCTTTACGCATTTGCAACCGGCACAGCTGACGACGGTCGGAAAGCGCGCGACGCTTTGGTTGCAGGATTTGGAAATGGACTATGAAAACCTTACGCACGCCAAGCAGAATTTGCGCTTGCGCGGCGTAAAGGGCACGACGGGCACGCAGGCGAGCTTTTTAGAGCTGTTCGACGGCGACGAAGAAAAGGTGAAAGAGCTGGAAAGGCGCGTCGTGCAAAAAATGGGTTACGACAAGGTATACGGCGTTACGGGGCAGACCTATCCTCGAAAGCTCGATTATAATATCCTTTGCGTGCTTTCGCAAGTCGCGCAGAGCGCGTATAAGTTTTCCAACGATATTCGTTTGTTGCAAAGCATGAAAGAGATAGAAGAGCCGTTTGCAAAGCAACAGATCGGTTCTTCGGCGATGGCGTATAAGCGCAACCCTATGCGTTGCGAACGTATCGGCGGTTTGGCGCGTTACGTAATCTCTTTGCCGACGAACAGCGCGTTCACCGCTTCTACGCAGTGGATGGAACGGACGTTGGACGATTCCGCCAATCGCCGTATCGTCAACGCGCAGGCGTTTTTGTCGGTAGACGCGATTTTGAATATTTACATGAACGTAGCCGATAATTTGGTGGTGTATCCCAACGTAATCGCAAAGCATGTCCGCGCGGAGCTCCCGTTTATGGCGACGGAAAACATCATGATGGAGTGCGTGAAGGCAGGCGGCAATCGGCAGGAATTGCACGAACGTTTGCGCGTGCTTTCTATGGAGGCGGGAAAACGCGTGAAAGAGGACGGCGCGGAAAACGATCTTATCGAACGTATTCGCGACGACGCCTTATTTGCCGCCGTACGGGATAAATTGGACGACATTTTGTCGCCGAAGAACTTTATCGGGCGCGCGCCGTCGCAAACGGTTGCGTTTATCGAAACGGAGATCGATCCGATCTTGCATAAACATGCCGAATGGCTCGGCGAAGAAGGCGACGTACGCCTTTAAGGCAAACACCGTAGAAAGAGAAAACAAATGGATAAAAACGAGAAAAAGAAAAAGGCAAAACGCAATAAAATACGCGTTGCCGTTTTGTTCGCTATCGCTTGTTTGGCTTGCGCTGTCGGCGTCGTTGTCGGCGTTGCCTGCCGCGAGGACGAAAAACCGACGCGTTCGGAACAAACGAGCGGCTCGTCTTTGCAAACGGCGGACGAGGAAGACGAATGGACGAAAAACTACTGAGATGATATATACGATTGCAGGTTTGCGGATACAAATAGAAAATCGATACGCGTATACGGATAAATTTTGCGAAGGGTATTTATCCGACGATCAAACCGCGCCCGTCGATATTACGGCGCGCGTGACCGAAGCGGAACTCGCGGCGGAGCGCGCGGCTTCCGTCGGCTTTTCCGAGGGGTATATAGAAAATATTTGCCTCTATCGCAGTCTTTGTATGCAGCTTCCGCGGCGAAATCGCATGCTGTTGCACGGCGCGGTGTTGGAATATAAAGGCAACGGCTATGCCTTTTTGGGCAAAAGCGGCACGGGCAAATCCACGCATGCGAAGCTGTGGAAACGCTTTCTCGCCACGCCGCGCATGATCAACGGCGACAAGCCGATCTTGGAGGCGACGGCGCATGGGTTTACGGCGTACGGAACGCCTTGGCGCGGGAAAGAGAATTGGGGCGAAAATCGCTCCGCCCCCTTGAAAGGCTTGCTGTTTTTAGAACAGGCAAAAGAAAATTCTTTGCGTAGGCTTTCCGCCGCGGAAGTGCCTTCGCGGCTGTTCGGGCAACTCTTGCTTCCGCAGGACGAGGAAAACGCCGCCGCGACGTTGGAGCTTGCCGATAAGCTGATACGGGAAACGCCTGCATACCTGTTGCGTTGCGATATATCCGAAGAAGCCGTAAAACTTTCTTTCGAGGCTTTGACGGGGTTAGAATACGAAAAGGAGATACCGAGGCATGAAGATTAAAAAAGGGTTCGTTTTACGCGCCGTCGGCGGCGAACATATCGTCGTTCCCGTCGGAGAAATGAGCAAACAATTTCACGGAATGATCAATTTGAACGAAACGGGCGCGTTTATGTGGCGTTTTTTCGGCGAGGAGCATTCGTTGCAAGAAGCCGTAACGGCTTTGCGTGCGGAATACGCCGTGGACGAGGCGCGCGCGGAAGCAGACGTGCGTAAATTTGCCGATACGCTGTTGAAAAACGGTTTTGCGGAATAATGGAAACGGACGTACGTACAATCGAACAAGTGTTGGCGGAAACGGGTTGCTATATCGGTCCGACGGTCGGCGTCAGCATGCTTCCCATGTTGAAAAACCGTCGCGATACGATCGTCGTGCAAAAGAAAACGCAACGCTTGCAACCGTTGGACGTCGCGCTGTATAAACGCGGCGACGCCTACGTTCTGCACCGCGTTTTGGAGGTGCTCGACGGCGGCTATCGCATTCGCGGCGACAATTGTTACAGCGACGAACTCGTGCCCGAGGAAAACGTCCTCGGCGTATTGACGGAGTTTTTCCGCAAGGATAAGCACGTGTCGTGCATGGACGAAAAATATCTTCGCTACGTAAAGCGGCGTTTAAGGACTTATAAAGCGCGTAAAGCGTACGTATGCGTAAAGAATAAATTGCGCGCGGCGGCAAAGAAAATTTGCCTTGCCTGCGGCATAAAAAGGAAACGAGACGAATGAAAGAAGCAAACTTGCGCGGAAAAGCTTGGTTGAAAAACGAAATGCGCCCGTATCGGCGTTCGATTTTTATGCTCACCCTTTTATCTGTCGCCGTTACGCTTTTTTCTTTGGCGTTCGTATATACGATCCGCTATTTGATCAACAGCGCGACGGACGGGCAAAGCAAGCGGCTTTGCGTCTTTTCCGCGGTTTTAATGGCTTTTTTGCTTTGCAAACTTGCCGGGAAAACGTTGGAAAACTATTGTGCCGAAAAATTGCGCGCGAATATGGTCTCCGCGTTGCGTATGCGGACGTTTTCTAAAATTCTCCGTTGCGAATATGCGCAAATCGGCAAATATCACAGTGGTGAATTGATGAACCGCCTGACGTCGGATATACAGGAAGTTGCCGCTTATTCGGTCGGGCTTTTGCCCGTTGTCGTCGGTATCGTCGTGCAATGCGTCGGTTCGGTGGCGGCTCTGCTTACCATCGATCCGATATTTACCCTCGTTTATGTGGTCGCAGGCGCGTTTTTTGCCGTGACGATCGCGCTTTTCCGTAAGAAATTGAAACAGCGACAGAAGAAAGTGCTGGAAGCCGACGGCGCGTTCCGTTCCTACATGCAGGAGTGTATCGGTTCGGTTACTACGATCAAGGCATATGGCGCGGAGTCGCGCACGACGGAAAAAGCCGCCGAATACGCACGCCGCTATCGAGGGGCGCGTTTGTCGAGAGGCAGGTTGCAGGCAGGTATGTCGGGCATTTTCTCGTTGCTTAGCAATTTCGGGTTGATTTTTGCCTTGCTTTGGGGCAGTTTTACGATTTTAACGAATGCGGACGTCGATTACGGCGCGATGTTGACGGTGATCTTGCTTTTGATGCAGTTGCAATCGCCGCTTTCTTCGATTTCCACCGTCGCGCCTGCGTACTACGCGCGTTTGGCAAGCGGAGAGCGTTTGGCGGAGCTGGACGAGATTCCCGACGACGTTCCGTATTGCGAATCGGAGGCGTGCCATGCGTTGTATCGCGATTTGCAATGCGTCGAGTTCCAAAACGTTTCTTTCGGCTATGGCAGGGAAGAAGTTTTTCAAGGCGCGCAGGCGGTATTCCGAAAGGGCGAGATTGTTTGTCTCGTAGGCGAGTCGGGCGCGGGAAAATCGACGATTTTCAAGCTTTTATTGCATGTGTATAAACCGACCTCGGGCGGCATTTACGCCGACGATACGCGTATAACCGAGGCGCAGAGAGGGCTTTTCGCCTACGTTCCGCAAGGGAATTTTCTCTTTTCGGGGACGATATACGAGAATTTGACTTTTTACGCGCCGCGGCGTTCCGAAGCGGACGAAGCCGAGCGGCTGAAAAACGCGTTGGCAATCGCTTGCGCGGAGTTCGTCTACGAACTTCCCGACGGCTTGCAAACTTCTTTGACCGAACGGGGCGGCGGATTGTCCGAAGGGCAGTTGCAAAGGCTTGCCGTCGCGCGCGCGATCTTATCCGAACGCCCGATTTTGCTGTTGGACGAAGCCACGAGCGCGTTGGATGAAGCCACGGAAGGACGATTGCTAGAAAATATCAAACGGCTTGCGGATAAAACTTGCTTGATTGTCACGCACCGTCCTGCGGCGTTGGCGATTGCCGACAGAGTGTTGACCGTCGCCGACGGAAAGATACTTTCCGAAAGTAAATAAAAAAACGGTGTTCCGTCTTGCGGAACGCCGTTATTTTATACTTTTTCGATATTCGCTCGGCGTCATGCCGACATGCTTTTTGAAAATGAAAGCGAAGGTGGAAGTGGAATCGAAACAAAGCAAATCGGAAATTTCCGTAAACGACTTGTTGTTTCGTATGAGTTTTTTCGCTTCGTCGATTTTCATTTTCAGATAGGTTTGGTAAATCGTTTTTCCCGTTTTGTCGCGGAAGAAGGTACATAAACGCGTCGTTCCGTAGTGCAGGGCTTCGCTTAAATCGCTCAATTGGAAATGCCCGTAAATTTTTTCGCTTAATATGCGCACGATCTCGTCTTGGAGCTCGGTAGAATCGGAAAATTTGGAAACGAAAAATTCCTGCGTTTGTTCCCGTTTTTGCGAAAAGCGTAAAAGATAAATCAAGAGATTTTCAAGCGAGTTTTTTATGATTTGTTCGCCGCCTAAATTCGGGTGCTCCTTTAAGCGCAATTCGGTGAGGTTCGGATCGAAGTCGGGAAGCGCGAAAGTGTTTTGCGCTTCGGAAAGCAGGTTTTGCAAAAGATAGCGATAGTTTTCGGGCACGGCAAGCTTTTTGCCGGCGAAGAAATTCATCGATTCCGAACGACAGGAAAAGGAAATGATAAAAAGGTTCGGCTCTTTGTTTCCGCTTTCCACGAAATGCGGTTGATTGGGCTGAATAAAAACGATTTCGCCTTGTTTCAGTTCGATTTTTTTGCCGTCGATTCCGATGTAAACATTCTCTTTGTCGGCGTAATTGATCTCCCAAAAGTCGTGCCGCTCCTCGGGGTATACGTAATTTTTCCCCAACGCTTGGTAGTGGATTGTTACGATTTTTTGCACGTTGAGCAAATTGGCGATTTTGTGCATATAAAATTTTTTCTGCGGTTGTACGTTTTCCATACGTGTATTATAACAAAAGTCGTCGGCTTTGTAAACCGTTTGGAGGGTTGTTTTAATATTTCAATTCTAAAAACCGCGAAAGAATACCATATAACGGTGAAAAAATTTCTCTTGCAAAACCGAAAAAACGGCGTATAATATAAGCAAAGAAAAAATTGTAGGAGATTTTTACATGAACGAATATATGCAACAATACTTGCCCGTTGCGGCTAAATTTTCTCTTATCGGCGAAGTGACGGACGTCGTGCCCTACGGCGAGGGACATATCAACCAAACTTTCCTCGTGACGACGACGGAAAAAAGATATATTTTGCAAAAAATGAACACGCGCGTATTTTCCGATCCGGACAGCCTGATGGCGAATATTTGCGGCGTCACCGAGCATTTGCAATCGCGCGGGATCGAAACTTTGCGCGTAGTGCCTACGAAGGACGGCGCGCCGTACCTGAAAGGCGAAGCATGCTACCGCGTGTATGACTTCATCGAAAATACGGTGACGTATCAAAAGGTTACGGATAAAGAGGTGTTCAAAAATTCTGGAAAGGCTTTCGGCGAATTTCAAAATTATCTTGCGGAATTCGACGCGTCCAAGCTGACGGAAACGATTAAGCGTTTCCACGATACGCCGAAGCGTTTTGCCGATTTCAAGGTGGCTTTGGAGGCGGACGCGTTGCACCGCGCCGACGGTTGCCGCGAGGAGATCGATTTCGTTTTGTCGCATGAAAATACTTACGGCGTCGCCATGGCAGACTTGCGTTCGGGCACATTGCCGCTGCGCGTAACGCATAACGATACGAAGCTTAATAATATACTCATGGACGCGAAAACGGGGGAAGCGCGCGCCGTGATCGACTTGGATACGATTATGCCCGGTTCGATGTTGTTCGACTTCGGCGATTCCATTCGCTTCGGGGCTTCCACGGCGGCAGAGGACGAAAAGGACCTTTCCAAAGTGCATTTCGATATCGACTTGTTCCGCGCATACGCGGAGGGCTATTGCGGCGCGGTGAAGGACAGCATAACCGATAGGGAAGCCGAATTGCTCCCTTACGGCGCGTACTTAATGACAATCGAGTGCGGTATGCGCTTCCTTGCCGACTATCTTTCGGGCGATACCTATTTTGCGACAAAATACGAGGGGCATAACCTCGTGCGTTGCCGCACGCAAATTCGTTTGGCTTCGGAAATGGAGGTGCGCTTGACGGAAATGCAAGCAATCATTCGCGAGATTTTACGTTAAAAAAAGTGGGCGTTGTGTGCGCCCGTATAGCTTCCTTGCGAGGCGAAAAACGGCGATACAGTACCGCGGCAATCCATTGGGATTGCCGCGGAAACCATGCCCGTTTCCGTCCTATGCAAAAACGGAATTTTTCTTAAAAAACAAAAAAACGAGGAAATTTCAAAATTTCCCCACAAAACCATTGACAAATTTTGCATATTGCTGTAAAATAGAGAAAATAGTTGGATTAAAACGCCCATGGGCGTTTTTGCCGCGCGTTATATTAAAAGGCTAAAAGCCTATAACGCGCGGCAAAAAAAGGAAAACTTATTACGAAAAAATGGCAAAAAACAATTTTGTTTTGAAATAAAAAAACTTTGGAGGATTAAACATGAGAGGCAAAAAAATCCTTTTCGGCGTGTTGGTGATCGCGACGAGTACTATGCTTTCCGCTGGTATTGCGGCTTGCGATGATAAAGACGAAAAAATGTCCGTCGGCGCAAACAGTTCGGTTGCTTCGTCTACCGTTCAAAATTCGTCGAATACGCAAAACGACGGCAACAGTACCGCGACGAACACGGGAAACGAAAGCGGCGGCGCGATAAGTAGTTCGCTTGTGAGCGGTGCTGAAAATGACTGTTCATCGGGAACTTCGAACGAGAGTAGTAGTGACGATCAGAAAAACGATAGTTCTTTCGACGATTCCGATTATGAAACGGATTGGGTGAAGTACACGCTTTCTTCGGATAAAAAATCGGCAAGCGTTACGGGCTATACGGGTTTGCCTACCAAGGTAAAAATTCTTTCTACCTATCAAGATGTACCCGTGACAAGTATAGCTGCGAGTGCATTCTACCGTTGCGATAGTTTGCTGTGTGTAGAAATTCCCGATAGTGTGGCGAGTATAGGTACTAGAGCTTTCTATGGTTGTAGTAGCTTAGAATATACCATGGCTGACGGATTAAAATACTTGGGAAATGTTACTAATCCATATTTGTGGGTAATGGGTACAGAAACGACGGATATTACGATGGTTACGATAGCGGATGACTGTAAAAGAATTTATCCGGAGGCATTCCAAGATTGTAAAAGTTTGACAAGTTTGACTATTGGTAACGGAGTGACAAATATCGAGAAGTATACATTCCAAAATTGTAAAAGTTTGACGAGCGTGAAATTCGGGAACAATGTGGTAAGTATCGGTGCTTATTCGTTTTATAATTGTACGGGATTGACGCATATCGAAGTCCCTGATAGCGTGGCTTTAATCGGTGCTTGTTCTTTTTCGGGTTGTAGCGGTTTGACAAATGTGGTAATCGGTTGCGGCGTTAGCGAGATTGCTTATCAGGCATTCTATAAATGCGAAAGCTTGGCAATTATAGAAATTCCTGATAGTGTTGTAGAAATCGGGGAGTCAGCGTTTTCTTATTGCAGCAGTTTAGAGCATGTGCAAATTGGCAATGGCGTAACAACAATCGGGCGTTTGGCATTTTATTATTGCAACGATTTAACAAGTGCGGTGTTCGGCAAGGGGGTGAAATCTGTTGGAATGTTTGCTTTCACATATTGTAATAGTTTGTCGGAAGTCTATTGCCATGGCACGGAAAACGATTGGGAGAAAATTGTGATTGATGATTATAATGGTAAATTAACTGCGTCGACAAGATACTTTTACAGTGTTATACAGCCGACGGAAGAGGGAAATTATTGGCATTACGTGGACGGCATAGTGACGAAGTGGTAAACGGGTGAGAATAAAAAGGGGCGGCTTTGCGCGAAATCGCGCAAAGCCGCCTTTTCGTGCCTCGCAAAGACGGGCATATGTTTCCGCCTAACGGCGGAGATTGCCGCGGCACGTTCGTGCCGCGCAATGACGGACGAAAAGCATTTTCGTGACAACTCTAATGACGGGCCGGGGCTGTGCTCCTTGCGGTGGCAGAGGGCGTGTTTACGGCTTAAAAAATAACGGGTTCTGCGGTTGGCAGAACCCGTCGTTTGTCGCTTATCGGAAACACGGTTTTGCCGTGTAGTGCGTGTGCAATAGCTCGTGCGCTTTGTGCGAATTCGGCTCTTGCAAGTATTCGTCGTACAGGGCAATGATTTGCGGATTTTTATGCGACGCGCGTAACGGTCTCGCTTCGTCTTCGCGGTACAGTGCGGCGGCGCGTTTTGCTTTATAAGTATCGAGAATATCGTCGTCCTCGTTCGGCAGAAAGCAAGGGCGCACGTAAGGCTGACCGCCGCCGGCAATGCAACCGCCGGGGCAACCCATGACTTCGATAAAATGATAAGGGCTGTTGCCGTCGCGGATCTGGTCGAGAAGCACTTTCGCATGTTTCATGCCGTGCGCGACTGCCACGCGGATCTCTTTTCCGCCGAGGGCGTACGTCGCTTCTTTAATGCCGTCGAAACCGCGTACTTCACGCAATTCCGTTTGCGACAAATCTTCGCCGGTCAGGTTATACGCCGCCGTACGAAGCGCGGCTTCCATAACGCCGCCCGTTGCGCCGAAGATAACGCCTGCGCCGGTGTAATCGCCGACGACGTCTTGATCGAAGGCTTCGTCGGGCAATTTTTCAAAGCGAATGCCGGAACGGCGAATAAGCTTTCCGAGTTCTCGCGTCGTCAACACGGCGTCTACGTCGGGAAGCCCGTTTACGGAAAGCTCGGGACGTACCTTTTCGGCTTTTTTAGCCGTGCACGGCATGATCGATACGACGAACATATTTTTCGGATCGATACCGTTCTTTTCGCAATAATAGCTTTTCAAGATTGCGCCGAACATTTCGTGCGGAGATTTGCAGGTGGAAAGATGCGGCAGAAGATCTCCGTAATGGTATTCTGCGTAATTCACCCAACCGGGGGAACAGGAGGTGAGCATCGGCAACTTACCGCCGTTTTGCAGGCGGTGCAGAAGTTCACTCGCTTCTTCCATAATCGTAAGGTCGGCGGCGAAGTTCGTGTCGAATACCTTTTTGAAGCCGAGACGGCGCAAAGCCGCCACCATTTTTCCCGTTACGAGCGTGCCGATCGGCATATCGAATTCTTCGCCGAGCGCGGCGCGTACGGCAGGCGCGGTTTGCACGACGACATATTTGCCTTGCCGCATGGCTTCGTCTACGCGGTCGATTTCGGAAAGCTCCGTAAGCGCGCCCGTGGGGCAAACGCTGACGCATTGTCCGCAGAGAATGCAGGGGGAGTTTGCAAAGCTTCTGTCCTCCGCAGGCGCGACGATTGTATCGAAACCGCGTTTCTCGAAGCCGAGCACGCCTAAGCCGTGCGCGTTTTTACAGCGTTCTACGCATCTGCCGCAGAGAATACACTTCGATGTATCGCGAACGATAGAGGGGGTGAGCCGATCGAGCGTGGTCGGCGTTTGTTCGCCTTGGTACATATCGTCGCGCGCGCCCGTCAGCTTGGCTACGTGCAACAGTTCGCACTTGCCGTTCTTTTCGCATTGTTGACAGTTTTTGTTGTGATTGGAGAGCAATAACTCTACCGAGGTCCTTCTTGCCGCCGTCGCTTTCGGGGAGGAAATCGTAATTTCCATGCCTTCGGAAACGGGATATACGCACGCCGCCACCAAGCCGCGCGCGCCCGTCGCCTCTACGAGGCATACGCGGCAAGAGCCTTTGGAACATTCGCCGTGATTAAACGCGCAAAGGGAGGGGATTTCGAAGCCGCACGCTTTTGCCGCTTCGAGTATCGTTAAACCTGCTTCGACTGCAAAGGGAACGCCTTCGAATTTTATATTTACTTTTGCCATGTTTTCGTCCTCCGCTTTTACTTTTTCACGATTGCTTTGAATTTGCACGAAGCAATGCACATGCCGCATTTAACGCACTTGCTTTGGTCGATTGCGTACGCAGGGAGACGTTTCCCCGGGGCGACGAAGTCGGTTTTGACGAACGCATTGACGGGGCAGGCTCTTGCGCACACGCCGCAACCGAAGCATTTTTCTTGCTCGACGGCGTATTGCATTAGATTTTTACAGATATGCGCAGGGCATTTTTTCTCCACGATGTGCGCTTCGTATTCCGCGCGGAAATGTTTCAACGTGGAAAGCACGGGGTTCGGCGCTGTTTGACCGAGACCGCAAAGGGAATTGGTCTTTATATTTTCCGCCAACAGTTCGAGCTCGTCTAAGTCTTTCAACGTCGCTTTTCCGTCCGTGATACGCGTCAAAATTTCCAGCATACGTTTCGTGCCGATGCGGCAGGGCGTGCATTTTCCGCACGATTCGTCGCAGATAAATTCCATGTAAAATTTTGCGACGTCCACCATGCAGTTGTCCTCGTCCATGACGATTGCGCCGCCCGAACCCATCATCGAACCTTTGGCGATCAAGTTGTCGAAGTCGATGGGGGTGTCTAAATCTTCCGCCGTAAGGCAACCGCCCGACGGACCGCCCGTTTGAATGGCTTTGAATTTCTTGCCGTTCGGAATGCCGCCGCCGATGTCGTAGATCAATTCGCGCAACGTCGTGCCCATGGGGATTTCCACCAAACCGACGTTATTGATCTTGCCGCCGAGCGCGAATACTTTCGTGCCCTTGGAACGTTCCGTGCCGTACCGCGCGAACGCTTCTTTGCCTTCGCGGAGAATAAAGGGTACGCAAGCCAGCGTTTCCACGTTGTTGATAATCGTCGGTTTGCCCCAAAGCCCTTTTACGGCAGGGAAAGGCGGACGGGGGCGCGGCATACCGCGTTGCCCTTCGATAGAGTTGAGTAGAGCCGTTTCTTCGCCGCAGACAAATGCGCCTGCGCCCAAACGCAAATGTACGCGGAAGGAGAAGTTCGTGCCGAGAATGTTGTCGCCGAGCAAGCCGAGTTCTTCCGCTTGCCGAATGGCGAGGCGAAGTCGGTTTACGGCGATGGGGTATTCCGCGCGAACGTAGAAATAACCGTTTTGCGCGCCGATCGCATAGCCTGCAATCGCCATGCCTTCGATGACGGCAAGGGGATTGCCTTCGAGAAGGGAACGATCCATAAACGCGCCGGGAGCGGCTTCGTCGCCGTTGCAAACGACGTATTTTTCGCCTTCGGGTTGCGCATAGGCGAATTGCCATTTTCTGCCCGTGGGGAAGCCGCCGCCGCCTCTGCCGCGAAGCCCCGAATCGAGTATCTCTTGGATTACCGCGGCTCTATCCGTTCGGAGCGCGCGCGCAAGCCCTTGGAACGCGCCCGAACCGAGCCCTTCTTCGATTTTTTCGGGGTTGATGCTGCCGCAACCGTGCAACGCGACGCGCACTTGCTTTTTATAAAAGTTGATGTCCTCTTGCTTTGTAACTTTTTCTTCCGTAGTAGGATCGACGTATAACAGCCGTTCGATCGTTTCGCCGCCGATAAGATCCTTTTCCACGATCTCCGTTACGTCTTGCGGCTGTACCAAACGATAGAGGGTGTCTTCGGGGTAGATTTTGACGAAAGGGCCTTGGGAACAGAAGCCGAAACAACCGACTTGGTTGACGGTGACTTTCTCCTGCAAGCCTTTTTCTTCGATTTGGCGGCGAAGCTCCGCCGCAATCTCGTCGGAGCGAGAGGATAGACAACCCGTTCCGCCGCATAACACGACGTGGCGTTTACCGTCCTCGCCCGTAAATTTCGCGTTCAAACAGGACGCGCATTTTGCGCTGAGTTCTTGCAACGCTTCAAAGCTTTTGATCATTCTCCGATGGCCTCCTTCGCTTTATATTCCTCGATGATTTTCGGTACGGAATCTACCGTGAGTTTGGGGTAAACCTTGCCGTTTACGGTGACGGCGGGGGCAATGCCGCACGCGCCGATACAGCGCAGGGCGTCCAGCGTGAATAAGCCGTCGGCGGAAGTTTCGCCGGGCTTTACGCCGATAAGCTCCGAAAATTTATCCAAGACTTGTTGTGCTCCCTTGACGTAGCACGCCGTACCGAGGCAAACGCCGATTACGTATTTTCCCTTGGGTGTGAGCGAGAAGAAAGAATAGAAAGTGACTACGCCGTAAATTTCCGCCACGGAAATTCCCGTCTTTTCGGAAACAAGTTCTTGTACCTCCAACGGAATATAGCCGTATTCCTTTTGAATATCGCTTAAAATCATCATGAGCGGCGTCGTTTCTTGCGCGTATCTGTCGCAAATTTCCGTGATTTTTTTCACTGCCGCTTCTTGTAAATGAGCCATCGTTGCCCTCCTTGCGTTATTTTACCTACACAATTATATAATAAATCTCGGTTTATGTCAACGAGAAAAAGAGTTTTTTGACTTTTTTGCGAAAAAATCTTTACATTTCGCGCTTTTTCGATTATAATATAAGGGCGTAAAGGCAAAACGCGCAATATCGTGCGTTGCGATAAACCGTAATTTTTGCGAATAAATGCATCGGCTTGAAAAGAATTTGCGCTTTTCGGCGTATCGGAAATAAGACGAATAAGCGATTTTTCGTGGGCAGGTATGCGTTGAACGGTGTTTACGAAAGAAAATGGGAGGGGAAAATGGCAACGGTAGAAATAGAGGGAACGCGCTTTTCCGTATCGATCTTGCCCGTGCGTTTTCTGTCGAAAGGGCAATGGGTAAGGACGGAGATCGTCGTGGAAAACGAATTCGTGCAATATCGAGAGCAAGGGGAGAATATCTTGTGCGAGGAGTTGGAACAGTGGCTCGTCGCCATGTTTCGTTTGCTCGCAGGCGGCTACGCGTTCGAGTATAATTTGGCTTTTGAAAAGGCAGGGCTTGCCGTGGATCTTTATCCGTATACGAAGGACGGGGAAGAGGCTTCTCGGCAGGAACGACGGGACAACGACTGTATCGTCGCCATACGCATGCTTATGCGTTCGCGCGATAAAAAGCGTTTGCTCGGCGGCGTATACTCGCTGTTGCTACATCGCGCGGAAATAGAAAAATTTGCCGAAACTTTGCAGGCGGAGTACGATGAAGCGTATGCGAAGAAACGGGCAAAGGAAAGGGGCAGGTATGCGTTCGTTGGGGTGAGTCCGCGCGGCTATCGCGGTTGTTGCTATTGGTACTTGGATACGACGGGCACGGTGGAAAAAGGCGACTTCGTTTGGGTGCGCATGGGCAGGCACAATATAGAACAGATCGCTTACGTGGACGACGTGCGCCGCTGCTCGGACGAGAACGCGCCCTACGATCCGTCGCGCATGAAAACGATTTTACGCAAGGCAACGCCGCAGGAATGCGAATAAAAGTTTCGCGTGCGTACGGGAAACGCTTTACAATCGCTCGCGTTTCCGCTATAATGGTATAAAGAAAAAAAGAGTTTCGTGGCTTTTGCGAAGCACATATAAGCCGACGAACGAGGAGAAAAAATAATGAAGCAATACGACAACGTAGTTATATTCGAGCATCCGCTGATCAACCATAAAATCGCCATTCTTCGCGACGAGCGCACTTCCATGAAAGAATTTCGCGAACTTATCGAAGAGATCACGACGTTGATGACGTACGAGTGCTTAAAAGACGGCGTGCCCACTGTAAAGAAAATGGTGAAAACGCCCTTGGAGGTCTGCGAGCAGACGGTCGTCGCGGACAACGCCATTGCCATCGTTCCGATTTTGCGCGCAGGCTTGGGCATGGTGAACGGCATTCACGTACTTTTTCCCAGTGCGCGTGTGGGGCATATCGGCATGTATCGCGACGAAGAAACTTTAGAACCGAAGGAATATTATTGTAAGCTGCCCGACGGCATCGAGGACTATTCCGACGCCGAGGCCGACCAGTTCCTCT
>CAYWML010000005.1:0-6963 GCA_964459515.1 uncultured Clostridia bacterium
ATACAGACTGATATCTTTCGTCGGATCTTTTCCCTCCAAATAAATGAGTTGCGCGACGACTGTATTCGCCACCGCGTCGTTGATCTCGCCGCTCAAAAAGATAATGCGGTCGTCCAACAAACGAGAATACAAATCGTAAGTGCGTTCCCCCGAGGAAGTACGCTCCACGACGTAGGGGATCAATACGTTCTTTTCCATAATTTACTAACTCCTGTTTCGTTGATTTAGGGCGACCGAAAAGGCCGCCCTCCGTAATCGCTTAGTCTTCCTTATACATTTCGTTGTTCACTTTCAGCATATCGAACAATTTCGTAACGACGATATCACTGCGGATATAATCGAATTGGCGAGGATCCATATTCTTCTTATATTCTTCCGTTTCTTTGCCGATAGAAGCCGCCTGCTCCGCAACCTTTGCCGAAACTTCCTCTTCCGTCGCTTCGATGCCCTCGTCTTTGATAATCTGAGAAATGATCAATTGGTGCAACACGTTCTTATGCGCTTGCTCCGCGTAGTTCTTGCGGAAATCCTCGTTGGAAATTTTCAAGAAGTCCAAATAATCCTGCAACTTCAAGCCTTGGTACATAAGCTGATATTCGAACTTCTGCACGATCCCGTCGATCTCGCGTTCGATCATCGCTTGCGGAATTTCCACTTCCGCGTTTGCCGCAATCGCTTCGAGAATGCTGTTCTCGGTTGCGTCGTTGGCTCTCTTATCCGCTTGCTTTTGCAATCTTTCCTGCGTTTTCGCCTTGTATTCTTCCACCGTCTCGCTGCCCGTAGCGTCTTTAATGAACGCGTCCGTCAATTCGGGAAGTTCTTTCGCCTGAATGCCGTTCAGCTTCACGGAGAATACGGCAGCCTTGCCCTTCAACGCTTCCGCCTGATAATTTTCGGGGAAGGTAACGTTTACGTCCTTCGTTTCGCCGATATTCATGCCGACGACCTGATCTTCGAAGCCGGGGATAAATTGTCCGCTGCCGAGCGTCAAATCGAAGCCCTCCGCCTCGCCGCCGTCGAATTTTTCGCCGTCCACCGTACCGACGAAATCGATATTGACGATATCGCCGTTTACGGCAGCTCTGTCCGTAACGGGCACTTTACGCGCGTTTCTATCCAAAAGACGATCGATCTCGCCCTGCAATTCCTCTTCTTTAACAGTATACGCGTATTCTTTGATTTTCATACCCTTATAGGCGGAAATTTTCACCTCGGGCTTCACGGGCACAATCGCCACGAGCGTCACGCCGTCGTCTTCGAGCTTCTCCACGGACACGTCGGGATCGCCGACGACCGTATACTTCTTCTCGTCCTTCTCCAAGATTTTGCCGTAGCTTTCCGCGAACATAGCGTTCAACGCTTCGTCGTAGAACACGCCCTTGCCGTACGCGTGTTCGATAACGTTTTTGGGAGCTTTGCCCTTACGGAAGCCGTTTACGGCAAATCTGCCTCTCAGCTTCAAATACGCTTTCTGTTGCGCCTCTTTCCATTCTTCACCGTCGAATTTGATGGTGATTTTTACCGTGCTCTTTTCTGCCGCTTTGGTAGTGTGCTTCATAATTCAACTTTCTCCTAACATCAATAATATAACTTGATTTTTTATTTTTTTCTTTTCTTCGTCGTCCGCGCACGCCGCAAAACCTCGCGCGAACGCGCACGCTTACGCATACTATGGATATTTTACCATATTTGTCGAAGAAAATAAAGCGTTTTTACGCCGATTTTATTTACAATTTCGTATTTTTACGCTATAATTTAAGAAAAAGAAATCGTTTTTTGCCATTCTGCGCGTTTTTCGCGCGCAAATCGCACGGGAGGAACACATGCCGCAAGACGCTTTTCACATTCACCGCATCGTTGCCGAGCTGCAAAATCTGCTCGTCCACGGCAAAATCAATCGCATTACGCAAGCCAACAAGGACGAGCTGACTTTCACCGTCTATACGGGCAACTGCACCGTAAAGCTCGCGCTCAGCACCAACGCTTCGGGGGCGCGCGTATGCCTTTCGAACACGGAAAAAGAACCTGCCCCCGTCGCGCCGAACTTTTGCATGCTCCTGCGCAAGCACCTGCAAAACGCCGAGATTATCGAAATCCGTCAGCACGAATTCGAGCGTATCGTCGAAATCGTCCTGCACTGTGCCAACGACTTTTCCGAGCGCGACCGCATTTTACATTGCGAGCTGATGGGCAAATACTCCAACCTCGTTTTGACGGAAAACGGGCGCATTTTAGGCGCGTTGAAAACGACCGCCTTGGAAAACGGTTCGCACCGCGTTCTCTTGGCAGGGGCAGAGTACCGCTACCCTGCACCGCAAGATAAAATCACTATTTTCGACGGGGCAGGTATGCGTTCAATACTTGAAAGTTACCTCGCAGCCCACGAAGAATGTCTGCACGAAGAAGGCGTCGCCGAATGCCTTTTCGCCTCGGTCGCAGGGCTTGCGTTGCCCACCGCGCGCGAGATCGTACGCCGCGCCGTCGAAAAGAACGGCAGCTTGCGCGCTTGCTTTTCCGAAAGAGCGACCGCGCCGCTGTTCTCCTTCGTCGAAGCATTTTGCCTGCAAGAACCGTGCAAACCGCACCTACGCACCGAGAACGGCGCGTACACGGACTTTTTCGCTTTCCCCGTGGAAAACGGCATACCCATGCCTTCGCTCAATAAAGCCGAGGACGAATTTTTCACGGCGCGAGAGAGCAAAAAACAGTTCGAGGATAAACGCCGTCGTTTGGAAAACGCCGTGCGCGGCTTGCGCAAGAAACAAGCCAAAAAATTGCAAGAATTGACCGAGCGCGTACTTGCGGCGGAACAAGCGGAAGAATACCGCATAAAAGGCGAACTTTTGACGGCGAACCTCTATCGCATCGAACGCGGCATGACGAGCGTAACGTTGGAAAATTGGTATTCCGAAAGTGGCGAAACGTTAAAAATCGCGTTAGACGCAACCCTGCCCCCCGCGCAAAACGCCCAGCGGTATTTCAAGAACTATAACAAACTCAAGCGCGCCAAAGAGATCGCCCTGCCCATGCGGCAAAAAGCCGAGGAGGAGCTTGCCTATACGGAAAGCGTGTTGTCCGCGGTAAAAACCGCCGATTGCCTTTTGGACTTAAAGGAGTTGGAAGCCGAGCTGACGGACATGGGCTTGCTTCGCGCCCCGAAAGCGCGCGTCGGCGGCAAGAAAAAGGAAGAGCCGATCCCCTTCCGCGAATACGCCTGCGACGGCATGAAAATCCTCGTCGGCAGGAACAACGTACAAAACGACCGTTTGGTAAAACTCGCCGCGCCCGACGATGTTTGGTTGCACGCGCAAAAATACCACTCTGCGCACGTTATAATCGTCACGGAAGGCAGGCAGGTACGCGATGAAACCATAAAATACGCCGCGGAATTATGCGCCTATTATTCCGACGGGCGCGACGGCGACAAGATTCCCGTAGACTACTGTCGGCGCAAATTCGTCAAAAAACCGAAAGGCGGCAAAGCAGGTTTCGTGACGTACACCGACTACAAAACCGCGCTCGTTCATCCGCAAGCCCACTAACCTCTCCCTCCCCGCCGTCAAGCCCCCCCCGTCATCGCAAGGAGCACCGCCCCAGTCCGTCATTAGAGTTGTGTCAAAATGAAAAAAATGATATAAAAAAAGATATGAAATACGAAAAAAATAAAGGATAAGAGATTTTTTCTTCGTTACAATCTTATTTTTGCCATAGTAAATTCTATATTCCTCTCATTTTGACACAACTCTATTGCGAAGAGCCCCCCTGCTCGTCATTGCAAGGCACAAATGTGCCGTGGCAATCTCCGCCGTCAGGCGGAAAACCGAGGTCAAGGAACATAGTTCCTTGTGGGGGTGCAGGGGGCAACGCCCCACTGCAAAAACAAACGCCGCTCCGCGGCGTTCTACGCGGCGATAGCCGCCCTTTATACCCATTTAAGCAAGCTCCGCTTGCGTTCCCAACGCCGTCAGGCGTTCTACGCGGCGACAGCCGCGCCCTATGCCCATTTTCCTCGGCTCGTCATTGCGAGGCACAAATGTGCCGTGGCAATCTCCGCCGTCAGGCGGAAACATATGCTCGTCATTGCGAGGCACGGAATGTGCCGTGGCAATCTCCGCCGATAGGCGGAAACGAAAGCAGGTATTCCAAACTCGCGTTCCGCGGCAAGCCGCAGGCTTGCCGCGAGATTACCGCGTCGCTCTGCTCCTCGTAATGACGGACGAAAAGCATTTCGTATCAACTCTATCGAAGGATCGCGGAACGCGCGTCTGCGGCAATCTCCGCCGAAAAGATTTCTCAATCCGCCCACGTAAAGCGTGCTTTATCCGCGCCCGCCTCGAAATGATATTTGGCGATACCCAAATCGATTTTCGCGTAAAAACCGAGCCCTGTTTTCGCGGAAACGACTCCGTCCCTCGTATACGTGAAAACAAATTTCTGTTGATTCATCGCCGTCGGCGCAAGCAACGCCGCCCGAACGCCGTCCGTAAACCACGCAGGCGGATTGTCCGCAACGGAAACTTCCTCAACCGTTTTCGATTTATGCGCCGTGCCCTGCGTTACGCCGTAGCCGAGGGAAAGCACGCAATAGAGCTTCTCCCCTTTCGCGACGGTATACGCCGTTTTTATCTTCTTATACGTCATCGCCACCCAGCAAGTATTTAAGCCGAGCCGTTGCGCCGACAAAACGAGACGTTCGCCGAAATAGCCGATTTTCTCCTCCTCGCCCTTTTTTCCGATCAGCGCGATGTAGTTTTTCACGCCCGAAAACTTCCCGTAATGCGCCATAAACCCGTCGAAAGCGCGTGGCTCGTCAAACACCGCCTGTATATGCAGACCGCTTTCGCGATTGCACGCGTCGATTTCTTCCGCGAGTTGCGCCCGTAACTCCGCCGCAATCGGCTCATCCCGATAGTTCCGCACCGAATGTCTTTCCTGCATTGCCGTCCATAAGTCCATATTTTTATACCTCTTTATTATTATTTATTCGCCAAAAAGTTTTTGAAGCAGCCCGAGCAAAACTTCCGTTTCCGCCTCGCTTAAACCGCCAAGCAGCTCTTCTATCAGCCGATACACCTGCCGCAAGCGCGTTTCCAAAGCCGCGCGCCCCGTTTCCGTAACGCGCACCAAAGTTTTTCGCCCGTCCGCCGGCGATTTTCCCTTGCGCACCCAGCCCTTTTTCTCCAAAGCGGATAAAACGACCGCCGTCCGCGCCGTACTCACGCCGAACGCCGCGGAAATATTGCCTGCGCAAAGTTCCCTGCCGTCCTCCTCCGCCTCGCACAGCAACTTCAAAGCGGCATACATACCGGCAAAGCCGTCTTGCAACAACGCGCGTACCTTTTGCAGCTTCGCGCCACCGAGCAGGGTATACACTCGCCCCGAAAGATTTTCCACTTTTTCCTTCTCCTTTTCGCCCAAATATCTAACACCGTTAGTTATTTTAGCATACGCAAACCGCCTTCGTCAAGCGGATCGTGTGACGGATAGATGATTTTTTTTCGCAAAACGCGATTTTCCCATGAAAAAGCGCGTGCAAACGGTTGCTTATTTTGCGGCGATAGGGTATAATCCTTTTCAGTCAAAACGTGCGCGAAATACGCGCGCGAAAGCGATTTTACGTGAGGAGAAATATGGCTACTCTGCTTTTGGTCGTTATTTACGTCGCTTATATCGGGTTGGGCGTGCCCGACTCTCTGTTCGGCTCGGCTTGGCCCGCCGTTTACGAAGAACTTCGCCTGCCGATCTCTTCTGCAAACGCCGTCACTTTGACAGTGTCTGCCTGTACGGTCGTTTCCAGCCTGCTGAGCGCATGGCTGATAGACCGTTTCGGAACGGGCGTCGTCACCGCCGTCAGTACGACGATGACCGCCGTCGCCCTGCTCGGTTTCTCGCTGTGCGGCAACTTGGCGTTGCTTTGCTTATGCGCAATTCCGCTCGGGCTCGGCGCAGGCGCGATCGACGCGGCGCAAAACAACTACGTCGCCCTGCATTACAACGCGCGCCACATGAGTTTTCTGCATTGTTTCTACGGCGTGGGCGTCGCTTGCAGTCCCTACCTGATGTCTTTCGGCATACGGAGCGGCAGTTGGCGAACGGGCTACTTCCTCGCGTTTTGTCTGCAAGCGGCAATCTCTATAATCACGATCCTCGCGTTGCCCCTTTGGAAGAAAACGGCAAGCGGCGAAATCGCCCCGACGGAAGAAGCAAAACCGAAGCGGCTTTCCCTTTTCGAAATGGCAAAACGCCCCTCCGTCCGTGCGACTTGGCTGATGTTCATCGCCTCCTGCGGCATAGAAGCCGTCTGTACGCAATGGGGCAGTAGTTTCTTGGTGTCGAAAGGGCTGACCGCCGACGTCGCCGCCGAAGTCGTCGCACTCTATTTCATCGGATTGGCGTTGGGGCGGTTCACTTCGGGATTGCTCGCAAAACGGCTTTCCGCTTGGAAATTGATACAAATCGGTTGCGGCATACTCTGCGGCGCGTTGGTACTGCTCGCGTTGCCCGTCGGCGGCGTTTTTCTTGCGCGCGCGGCGTTGCTCTTGGTCGGCTTCGGCATCGGTCCGGTCTATCCGAACCTCACCTACTTAACGCCGATAAACTTCGACAAATCGGAATCGCAGGCTGTCATCGGCAGCCAAATGGCGCTCGCCTACGTGGGCATCATGTTTGCGCCGATCCTCTTCGGCTTTTTGGCGGAGAAATTTTCCACGAAGCTGTTCCCCTATTATCTTGCCGTACTGTTTTTGTTGTTGATTGCAGCCATGCTACGCCTGATTTCCGTTTTGAAAAAGCAAAACCGCTACGAAATTCAATTTACCGAAAACGACGCGGCGTAAACCGCCGCGCATGGAAAATCCCATCCTCGATCAAAATTGTCCGTTTCGCGAAGCGACGCGGCAATCTCACCGATAAGCGAAAACTGAAACCCGTCATTGCGAGGCACGAATGTGCCGCGGCAATCTC
>CAYWML010000005.1:7063-43290 GCA_964459515.1 uncultured Clostridia bacterium
ATAAGCGAAAACTGAAACCCGTCATTGCGAGGCACGAATGTGCCGCGGCAATCTCGCCGATAAGCGAAAACTGAAACCCGTCATTGCGAGGCACGAATGTGCCGCGGCAATCTCCGCCGTCAGGCGGAAGCGGAAGCAAATATTCCCCACGGACTGCGCCCTTTGTCCCCCCCCTTCCGCCATAGTCGGAAGGGGGGAACAAAGGTGTAATCCGTATCATAAAATTTCCTTCCGCTACAACCGCGACGGGTGCATCACGCCCATCGACGCGTTAAACGCCCCAAAATTAAACGATAAACCGCCGCCCGAGTATTTACTCAGGCGGCGGTGTTTTGCGCCGTATAGACGCAATTACGATCGTTTTAACGCTTATTCCGCAATCAATTCGCCGATGGTCAACGTCGTGTTGGCTACATTTGCGTAATTCAGCGTTGCGGCATAGGTCTTGCCGCTTTCGATTTCCGTGAGTTCCATGGAAACGGTGTTGTTGTCGTTATAGGAAGTCAGCTTATAGGTATAGCGTTTCACGCCGTTCGCGTACAAACCGCCTTCGCCGTCGAAATAATAGGTGACGGAAGCGTCGTTTGCGTCCGTTGCTTCGACGAAGCATACGCCGTCCGCTTCCACGCGGCGGAACGCGCGCGTACCGTCTTCGTTGACATACACATCGCGATCGTTGATAAGTTCGGGATTTTCCGTCAAATCGATTTCTACGATCTTATAATACAACGTCTTTCCGCCGAGCGTTTCCTGCGACCACATCAGCACGCCTTGCTCGTAATAGCGATAGTAATACAGCGTGGACGAAGAAGAACCTTTTCGTTCGATCTTCGCGTTGCCGTTCGTATAACCGCTCGTTACGCCGTCAAAGGAAATCGTCATTTTAGAATCCTTGTTCGACGTCCACGTACCGAAGAGGGAATTGGCTTTCGTACAAATCTGATATTCGTCGCCCGCGGCAGCAATGCTCGTGTATTCCGAAAGCACGAGAACGTTGTCGTCAATCGTAGAATCGAAAATAACGTACACGTAATACCGAACGGGCATTCCCTCGTCTATGAAGTCAAACGTCAACGTCGAAGCGTCGAGATAAGTAAGCGTCACGTCATAGCCCAAATAGTTTGCCGCGATGTCGCCATTCAAATCAGTCGCGCCGATGATAAGGCTGGTATATTTACCGCCTACCGCCCAAGTGCCCATAAATTCGTTGACGATATACAGTTCCGTTTTTTCCGTGCCGATTTGCAACGCGTAATACGTTTCTTCGCGTACGACCGTACCTACCTGCTCGCCGTTTTCGAGAATGTTCCAACCGTCTTCGCTTTCCGCGTACGTATACTTCTTATCGCCGCCGCCGACGGTGAGCGTACCGCCGATCGACAACGCACCTCTGCCGTCAAACAAGTACCGCGTTCCGTCGCCGTCCACGAAAATATTGTCCGAAAGCACGTCCTTGCGCTCCAACGAAGCGGTTTTTTCGGCTGCCGTCAATACGATCGTACCCGTCGTTTCGTCGTAACGCATCTTATAGTTGTGCCCGTTATATCCGAAATTGCCTGCCAACTGCGAATCGAGCGTATACGCCACTTTCGTTTCCACGCCGTTTTCCGTCAGCACAATCTCGCCTTTCGAGCCTTCGACGCCGTTCAGGAAATCGTACAAGCCGTTGCCGTTAAAGCAGAATTCCACGTTGCGGAATTCCTCCGCATCGCTGATCCACTCTCCGACGTAATCGTCGACAACGTACATGGTCACCGTAGCGTATCCGTCGTCCTCGTCGCTGTACGGATCGTAAATTTTGGCGGAAAGCGTATTCGTATTCTCCGCATAAGCGAAATAGCCGAGCAACGAACCCTTTTGATTGTTATAGAGCAAATAGAGCATAACGAAATTGCCCTGTTCCGACAACTCGTACACGAGGTCGTAGCTGTTGCCGTCGCGATACGTAACGCTTGCGCTTCCTGCGCCGTTTTCTCCGATACCGAACAAATTCAGCTCGATGTTGCTGCCGTGCCACGTACCGAGATAGCTCTCGCCTTTATAATAAACGCTCTTTTCGCCGCCGTTCGCAATCGTTAAGAAGCCGTCCGAATCGAAGCTTGCCGTATACGTTACGCCGCCTCGAACGAACGTGAGCACGCCTTCGGTCAAGGTGTACGTACCATAGTCGGATCCCACCTTGCTCGGTTCGACGACGTACTGCATGTCCGAAACCTTACGCTCGTAACGATAATACGTATATGTCCAATTTCCCGCGCCGTCGAATTCGTACACTTTGTGGACGGTCGCCGATTTTGTCCAAGTACCCTTAAACGCGTCGTAGCGTTGCAAGCGGCTCTTGGAAATTTCCATGGAATCGTACATGCCCTCCGAATCGCTGAGCGTAACGGTATCTCCCGAAATAGAAATCGTATCGTACTCGAAATAGCCGTCGTCGTTCTCCACCGTAGCGGAATCGTCCGCAAAGGTATAATACGTATACGCGCCGTTTTCCGCCGTATAATATTCGCCGAGAAGCAAAGACGTCTTGATTACGAGCGGACTGTCTTTCGTGAAATAAACGGTATCGTACAGCGACAACGTTTTTTCCTCGCCCCGTTTTTCCACCGTACCGAGGAAATCGTAATACGAATAGCTGTAAATAAGATCTTCCGCAAGCGTATCCGAATAATATCTCGCCAAACGCGCGCTTTCCACCGTCACCGTTTTTCCGTCGAACAAATAATTCGCCGTCGCCGTTTCGTTTCCGTCGGAATAGGACAGAATACCGTTCGCGCCGAATTCCAAAACAGCCGTGCCGTTTGCATTGCCGTTTGCGACGTAATACGTGCCGACTACGGGCGTCGGATCGGCAAAGCCGAAATACAGCGTCACGTCTTTTTCGGGCAAATAGGAAAGCGGTACGCGTTGCGTGCATTCCTTATCGAAATAATACCCGTAAGACAAATAGCCGTTGTCCGCCTCCGCATACATGGTCAGACTGCCGCTATACAACAACGAGCCGAAGCAACTGTATACGCCGCTCGATTCGAAATAGGATACGGCATTTTCCGTCTGCTTGCCGACTTCCACCTCTTTGCCTTCGTTGTCCACGTAACAAATCGTCATCGTCGCGGAAATCGTAGTTTCCAAAACGCCGTAGAAAATCTTCGGATACGCCTTTTGCACGATCGCGTCCTCGAAATCCCAGTTAATCTCGCTCCACGACAGCGTTTCTTGCAACTGTTCCAAATCGTTCGTGCTGTCACTGTAAACGCAATTGTTCACGATATATTTTTGCGAGGTCGCGCTCACCGCGCCGCCATCTTTTCCGCCGCCGATATAGTTGTCGGAAAACGCATATGTCGACGTTGTCGCTTTCGCCGTCGTCTTGCCTGCGAAAAAGCTGTCGTTAAGGACGGAATCGTTTTCCGCATAGCCGACCAAACCGCCGGCATAGGCATGATAGTAAGAAGCGTCCTCCGCCGTTTCGTCGTTCACGCGCGTATTCGTCGCGGAAACGCCGCCCGTCGCATAGCAGTTGCTGACGGAGCTGTATTGTCCGAGTCCGCCTGCGATGCCCCCGCTTCGCATCGCGCCGCTTACGTCGCCCGTCGCATAGGAATTATGCACATAAGACGCGGCTTCGTAAGGATAATTCGACGTAAGATACCCTGCGATACCGCCGGCGTAAAGCGCCATGCCGCCGGTGACATTCACGTCTACGTCCGCCGCGGTATAAGAAATCCACGCCGACATGCCCTGCGCATAACTTTCGTAATACGTACCCTGTTGATACCCGATAAGCCCGCCTGCATAGGAAAAATAGTTGCTGTCGCAGGTAAGATTGATCGTCCCGACCGCGTCGCAAAGGAGCAATTTCGTTCCCACGCCGTAGCCTACCAAACCGCCGCAAACAAGCGTTTTGGACTCGAGCTGCGCGTCTGCGCCCACGCTCGCGTTAATCGTAAAGTTTTCCAAGCGCAAACCGTAAAAATAGCCGCTACCGGTGATAAGAGGGTTCGCCTGCACCGCGCCGAACAATCCGACGTAATTGGAACTGTCGGAATTGATGACGAAATTGGAAATCGTATAGCGGTGTTTTTCGTCCGTCGTTTCGTCCGTGTCTCCGAACGCGGAAACGCAACCGCTGAAATAGGCGGTATTCGTGGACAAATCGCCGATGACTTGCAATTCTTCACCGCCGCAATCGATATCGTTCCCGAGTACGTACGCGCCGTTGACATAGGACGACACGCCTTTATTCACCTGTTCCGCGATATACAATAAGTCCACGGGCTTCGTAATGAGGTACGCGTCGTCGAACTCGCCCGTACCTGCCATGTTGGAGACGTCTTTGCGAACGCCGTCCACGCGCACGACGATTTCACCGTCGGCGACCACCGTATACACGCCGTTGGCGTCGGGCGTAATCGCCTTATCGTTTGCGAACACGACAGGCGTCCCCGTATAGAACGCGCTCGTCTTCACGCGAAAACTGAGCGTTTCGCCCTTGGCAATCTCCCCGTTTTCCGCGTTGCATTCCGTATAGGCATAGCCATCCCCTTCCGTCAGCGTCACCGCAACGAGTTCTTCGGGCGAAGACGAATTCTCTATCGAAGAAGAGCTTTCACTCGACGAATCGGGGTTGTCGCGACAAGCAACCGCCGCAAGCGTAAACGCGCAGGAGCAGGAAAGCAAAAAAGCGATTAAAGACTTTTTCATATCAATAACTCCGTAAAAAAATAAATTTGCCGTTCGTCGTCCGCGGCGAAAAACCGCCGACAGACTATTCTACCGCATAATACAATCACGAGTATTTTATCACAACGGAAGAAAAAAATCAACCGTTTTTACGGCTCGCGCACGGCTTTTTTTCTCCGCGCGCCGCGCCTCAAGCGCGTTTTCGCCGTTTTTTTCGTCGCCGAGGGCGATAAAACGCGTTTGCGCATATACACTATATATGCGTTTCGACGACGCGTCCTTTCATATCGAAAAAAACGATTATCCGTATCTAAAAAACGAAACTTGCGCGAGGGGAAACGCTTGACAAACGCGAACGGATTGCTTTATAATGTTGTGGTAATACCGCACATATGCGAACGCAACGCGCTTGCGTACGCAAACGGGAGGAACTCGTGACGAACGAAAAATGCCGAAAAATTTGGCGAATTTACGAAATATTTGTCGCGCTTTGGACGGGGCTGGTCGGCGCGCTGTTTATCGCGCAAGTCCTATCAATCTACGGCTCTGCCGAAAGCGAACCCTATACGACGGAAATCATACGAAAGAAATTTTCGGAAATTTCGGTTTTCGTATGGATTTGGCTAGTCGCCGTCTTGCTCGGCGGCGTAGGTAGCCTGCTTTTCCCCGAAGAAACGCCGCGCCTTAAAGCGTATATAAGTCCGCAAAAAACGCTGTTGCGCTTAAAGGGCTTGCTCCCCGAATACGGCGAACATTGGACGGCGTTATATCGTCGGCAACGCATTCGTTGCGTCGTCTACGCCGTCGTCGGCGTGTTTTGCGCGATCGCGCTAGCGTTGTGCGGCACGTGGCTGTTGCAAAAGAACTACGTCCCCGTACGCGACTCGGCGTTCTTTCAAGAGGGAGACGGCGTTTCGGACAGACTGTTGCGTATGTTGCCGTGGGCGTTGCTTGCCTTCGCGGCGGCGGCGGCAACGGCGGTATACCGCTCGATAAGCCTGCAAAAAGACTGCGCGTACGTAAAAGCGCAAATCGCCGCAAACAAACGACAACCGCATACGGCGGCGTGCTCCGCCGCGACCGAAGAAAAAGGCGCGCAACGCGCAAAACGCTTCTACGCTTCGGAAAAAGCCTATGCGGAGAAAAAGAAAACGCGCCGCGCGAACAAACGCCTCGTAGCGATAGCACGTATCGTCCTCGGCGTATGCGCGATAGCGTTAATCGTCGTCGGCATAGCCAACGGCGGCATGACGGACGTATTCGACAAAGCGGTTAAAATCTGCACGCAGTGCATCGGCTTGGGCTAAGACGGCGTTGCCTTACGAAAAACCGAAAAACGGAGTGAATATGAAGAAATTTTTTCAAAAAATAAAGGTGTGGTTCGTCGCGCATAAACCGACGAAACGCCGCCTCGTTCAAGTATACGCCGCCCTGCTGTACAACGCGAATATCAAGGGCTTTTTCAACGGACATATTTACAGAGGCGCGACGAAAAATTTATGCGTGCCCGGACTAAATTGCTATTCCTGCCCGGGAGCAGTCGGTTCTTGTCCCTTAGGTTCGTTGCAAAATGCCTTGCTGACGTCGAAAACGCGCACGCCTGCCTACGTATTCGGCATTATTATACTCTTCGGATTGCTGCTCGGCAGGACGATTTGCGGTTTCCTCTGCCCCGTCGGTTTGGGACAGGAATTGCTGTATAAGATCAAAACGCCGAAGCTTAAAAAGAGCAAAGCCACGCGCGTGCTGTCCTATTTCAAATACATAGTGCTCGTCGTTTTGGTCGTACTCGTCCCGCTGATTTTCGCCGTACCCGGCTTCTGCGAATATATCTGCCCGGCAGGTACGTTCGAGGGGAGCGTCGGCTTGCTCGGCAACGCCGTAAACGAGGGCTTGCTGCGCATTCTCGGGCCGCTGTTCACTTGGAAATTCATGCTCCTCGTGCTGATTGTCGTCGGCAGTATTTTCGTGTTCCGTATATTCTGCCGCTTTTTGTGTCCGCTCGGCGCGCTGTACGGTTTCTTCTGCCGTATCGCCCTGCTCGGCGTAAAACTCAATCAAAACAAGTGCACCGACTGCGGCTTGTGCGTATCCGTCTGCAAAATGGACATCAAACGCGTAGGCGATCACGAATGCGTGCATTGCGGCGCGTGCATCTCCGTATGCCCTGCCAAAGCGATTTCCTGGAAAGGCGAAAAGCTGTTCGTTCGCGCGAACGACGCGGACATGCCTGCCTCTTCCGAGATGAAACCGCTGACCGCCATGTTGCGGAAAACGGATACGGAAACCCCGTCGAACGGGACGGAGCAAGAAACGGAAACGGGAGGCGAAGCATGATACCCGCAAAAACGGCAAAAATTTTGGCGTGCGCGTTGGCAGGCGTAACCCTCGGCGGCGCGTTGGTGTATTATAATTTCTTCGATAAAGACGATAGCGTCGGCACGAACATCGGCGACTTATGCCCCGATTTCTCGGTGAGCACCTATCTTGCGACGGAAAGCGGCTTTTCGACGGGCGGCAAGACCTTTACGCTGTCGAAAGAAAAAGGAAAAGTCGTCGTCGTCAATTTTTGGTCTACGACCTGCGCGCCCTGCAAAGCGGAACTGCCCGAATTTAACGAATTTCAGGAAAAATACGCCGACAGCGTAACGATTATCGCTTTGGACGGCGAAATTTCCTACACCGAAGAAGGGCTTATGCGCTGGTTAAACACCAATAGCGAACCCGTGGACAAAGGGTGGAAAAATTTCTCCCTGCTGTTCGGCAAATACGACGAAAACGAGAACGACATATACGCCGCCCTCGGTTTTACGTCCTACGCCCTTCCGGGGACGATGATTATCGACTCCGAAGGCAAAATCGTCTACCGAACCGACGGCAAAATGAGCTATGAAGCCTTGGAGGCACAGGTTTTGCCCCTTCTGTAATCGTAATCGGCGTAAACGCCGCAATGCAAACACGCGACGAGCGGCTGAACGCCGCTCGTTTTCCGTTGTGCTCAAAAAGCGACGAATGCAAAAAACGCCGCCCCGTGTATGCGTCGAAACGAGCAAACGGGCGGCGCGAACGCGCCGCCCGTTCAAACGCCTCTCGGCGTTCGCGTTATTTTCGATAACCTCTCCCCTGCCTGCCCCGTTTCGTCGAAACAGACGATCGAAAGGCTTTAATCCATCACGATGTATGCATCGCGTTCCGCCCCGACGGATACGTACTTTATCTTACAACCGCACGCGTTCTCCAAATAATGTACGTAATCGATCGCCGCCTGCGGCAAATCCTCTTTTTTACGGCATTTGGAAATATCGCAATGCCAACCTTTTACGGTTTCGTAAACGGGCTTGCAATCGTCCAAAACGTCCATAAAAGGAAACTCGCGCAAGCGTTTTCCGTTCAACTCGTACGCGGTGCACACCTCGATTTCTTCGTATGCGGACAGTACGTCCAGCTTCGTCAAGGCAATCTCCGTCGCGCCTTGGCAACGAATACCGTAACGGGAAGCCACGACGTCGAACGCGCCGACTCTTCTCGGTCTGCCCGTCGCCGCGCCGTACTCACCGCCGAGATCGCGCAAGCGTTTCGCTTTGTCCCCGAAATACTCCGCCGTGAACGGACCTTCGCCGACGCATGTGGAGTACGCCTTCATGATACCGACGGAATTATCCAAGCGAAGCTGCGGCACGCCCGCGCCGATCGGCGCATACGCCGCGATCGTGGACGAAGAAGACGTGTAGGGATGAATGCCGAAATCGATATCGCGCATTGCGCCGAGTTGCGCCTCGAACATGATGTTCTTGCCTTGCGCGTGCGCTTCCGTAAGGTACAGCCCGACGTCGCATACGAACGGCGCGAGCTGCGCTCCGTATTCCTTGAAATAGGCAATCATATCCTCCGCTTTAATCGGATCGGCGTGATAGCCGCCGACAATCGTCAGGTTTTTCCACTCCACGATGTCCGCCACGCGCGCATACAGCCGTTCGGGGTTTAACAACTCGCCCATGCGGAAAGCTTTTTTGAAATATTTATCGGCGTATACGGGCGCGATACCGCGGCGCGTAGAGCCGAATTTCTTGCCGGCAAGCCTATCTTCCTCCAAACAATCCTGCAATACGTTATAGGGCATCGTGATCACCGCGCGGTCGGAAATTTTCAGATTTTCGGGCGTTATGCGAATACCTGCTTCGCGAAGCTTGGCTATCTCGCCGCAGAGGTGCTTGATGTCGATGACCATACCGTTGCCCATGACGTTGACGACGTCTTCGCGCAAAATTCCCGACGGCAATAAATTGAGGATAAATTTACCGCGCTCGTTGATGACGGTGTGCCCTGCGTTGTTTCCGCCTTGATAGCGACAAACCACGTCGAATTTTTCCGACAGCAAGTCCACCATTCTGCCCTTGCCTTCGTCTCCCCAATTGATACCGCAAATCGATGTTAGCATTTTATTCCGTTCTCCTTTTTCGTTTTCCAATCGTTAAAAAGCAAACGGACCTTTCCGCAACGCTCTGCGAAAAAGTCCGACGATTTTACTTCGTACGTTGCAATTAAGTATACCGCTTTTTTCATCGCTTGTCAAGTTAAAATACGCAACCGAGAAATTTTCCCGACTTTTTTGCATTTGCCTATTGACATTTTCCGAAAAACGCTGTATTATATATATCGTACGAAAAGTTTTGACGAAACAACAATCCGCGAAAAAGGAGGATAAATTATGTATTGCAGAGAATGCGGAGAAAAATTAACTTTACGATTTTGTGAAAACGAAGGCTTGATCCCCTATTGCGAAAAATGCCGCGCCTATATGTTTCCGCAATTTCCCGTTGCGGTGTCCATGGTCGTCACCAACCGCGCGCAGGACAAAATTTTATTGGCGAAACACGTCGAGGACGACGATTTCATTCTGTTCGCAGGCTATATCAAAAAGGGCGAAAACGCCGAAAAGACCGTTCCGAGAGAAATCAAAGAAGAATTGGGCTTGGACGTTGTAAAAGCCAAATACATGTCCTCGCGCTATCATGCGAAAAAGGACGTTTTAATGCTGAATTTCATCGTCGTTGTCGAAGAACAACCCATTAAATTAAAAGAGGACGAAGTTTCCGAAGCGCGTTGGTGCACGCCCGAAGAAGCGTTGCGTTTGATTCGCAAAAATACGACGGCGGAATACTTCCTCGTCAACGCCGTACGCGAATTGAAAAAGAAGTTATAAACGTCGTCCTTGCTTATACCGAAGCGAAATTCTTTGGGGAAGCGAGCGTTCCGCGGCAAGCCGTAGGCTTGCCACGAGATTACCGCGTCGCTTCGCTCCTCGTAATGACGGACAAGGACGAAAACGGAATGTGCGTTCCGCGGCAACTCTAAGGACGAAGATATAAAAACAGCAATATCATAAAAAACGGGAGCAGGTCTAAACCGCTCCCGTTTTTTCAACGTAATTATGTAATTATTCCTTAACGAGTACGATATCCAAACCGCCTACGGTAATCGTCATTTCGCCTTTCTCGATTTTCACGGTGTAATCGATATTATCCACGGAAAGCTTATAGGTGTTTTTCTCTTCCGCTGCTTCCCATGTTCCTTCTCCGTTAAGCGAAACGGACGCAACTTTCAAAACCATTTTAACCGACTTATCGGAGTTAAGCTGAATATAAGACTCTGTTTTCGTTTCGTCAACGTCAACGCTAACTGCGCCCATCTTATATTCAGATACCTTATACACACCGTTCTCGCCGCAGCCGACAAGACAGAACAAACTTAAAATAAGCGTTAAAATTCCTACTAAAATTGCATTGGTTTTCTTCATAGAAATACCTCCTTCAAAATATTTGCCCACATTATAGCATGATTTTTATAGCTTGTCAATAGCATTTTTTAATATTTTTTCAGCAATTTTTTGTCCAAATCGCACAAAAATCACCGTTGCACTCTGCCGCTTGCATTGCCGCCTGCCAAAGCTTCCACTTCCGCAAGCGATACCATATTATAATCGCCCTCGATAGAATGCTTTAAGCAGCTTGCCGCCACGGCAAATTCGATTGCTTTTTGCGCGTCGTAACCGTTCAAAAGCGAATAGATCAATCCGCCGCCGAACGAATCGCCGCCGCCCACGCGGTCTACAATGTGCATTGCGTATTTTTTAGAGAACACCGCCTCGCTGTCCGTATACAGCATTGCCGACCAATTGTTGTCGTTGGCGGAAAGGCTTTCGCGAAGGGTAATCGCAACGCCTTTGAAAGCGAACCGCTCGGTAAGCTTCTTCGCCACGGAAATATACCCGTTTCGATCGAGCTTGCCCGTGTTGATATCCGTATTGTCCGCTTCGATGCCGAACACGTCTTTCGCGTCCTCTTCGTTTGCGATGCAATAATCCACGTATTGACAAAGCTCGCCCATGACAGAACCTGCTTTTTCTTTGCTCCACAGCTTTTTACGGAAATTCAAATCGCAGGAGATCGTAATGTTTTTCGCCTTAGCGGCTTTGCATGCCGCCAGCGTAATCGCCGCCATGCCGTCGGAAAGCGCAGGCGTAATACCCGTAAAGTGAAACCACGTTACGTTTTCGAAAATGCGTTCCCAATCGAAATCTTCGGGTTTTGCCATGGCAATCGCGGAATACGCGCGGTCGTAAATGACTTTCGAGGGACGCTGGCTCGCGCCCTTTTCGCAGTAGTAAATACCGACTCTGTCGCCGCCGCGGACAATCTTCGTCGTATCCACGCCGAATTTTCGCAGGGAATTTACCGCCGCTTGCCCGATTTCGTGCGCAGGCAATTTCGACACGAACGCCACGTCCACGCCGTAGTTGGCAAGGCTGACCGCCACGTTTGCCTCTGCGCCGCCAAACGTCGCTTCGTATTTTTCGCTCTGTACAAACCGCAAATAGTTTTCGGGGGCAAGCCGCAACATCAATTCGCCGAAAGTTACCACTTTTTTCATTTTGCTTCTACCTCGCTTATAATTGCATTGATTTTTTTGCACGTATCGACGGTATCGCCTTTCATCATGAACGAACCGCCGACCGCATAAATTTTATCGAATTCCAAAAATTCTTTCAAATTCGTCAAATCCACGCCGCCCGTGGGAATAAAACGCACTTGCGGAAAAGGCGCGCTGAGCGCTTTTAAGGCTTTCAAGCCGCCGTACACGCTCGCAGGGAAAAACTTCAACACCGTCAAGCCGCATTCGAGTGCCGCCATGATCTCGGTGGGCGTTACGCAACCGGGGAAATAGTCCACGCCGTGCTCCTTGCAGACCTGCGCCACGCTTGCGGAAAAACCGGGGGAGACGATGAATTTCGCGCCGACAGCCAACGCTTGCTCGCACTGCGCGGCGTTGATAACCGTACCTGCGCCGATATGCATATCGGGAAATAATTTCACGCCGAGCGCAATCGCTTCCGCCGCACAAGCCGTGCGAAACGTGATCTCCGCCGTATGAATACCGCCTTCGCGAAGCGCGGAAAGCGTTTTTTCCGTATCTTCGACGTTTTTTATCACCACTACGGGTATTACTCTGTCCATAATCGAACCTCTCGTACTTTTTTTCTTTATTATATTCCGTCGTCGAAAAAAAGTCAAGCGATTGCAAGCCGTCGTAGGCGCGTTCCTCGCATTTTTCCGTTTTTATATAGCAAAACACGATGTGGCGTAGCCGCAAGCCGTTTTCCGTGCCGTTGAGGGTACATATGCAATATTAGAAAGCGCATTACAGCGTGTGCCCCCGAAAACCTCGCCTCTCCGTCATTGCGAAGGAGCGCAGCACGCGCGCCTGCGGCAATCTCCACCGATAGGCGGAAACGAAAGCAGGTATTCAAAACTTGCGTTCCGCGGCGCGCCGCAGGCTTGCCGCGAGATTACCACGTCGCTACGCTCCTCGTAATGACGGGAATAGGCGAAAACAGGGCAAAACTTTGCGGCGAGGCTACGGCTTCGTTATTTCGCCCCTCGCAACGTCGGGAACGGAAGCATTTTTCAACGCTTCTTTCTCGATTCGGCAGGCTTGGCACAAGCCGAAAAACTCCACGAGATACCCCTGCACCTGAAAGCCGTTTTTCGCCGTCGCCGTCAAGCCCGTTTGCGGCAGACCGCCAATCGTCACGTCCGCCAGCCGTCCGCATTGCGTACAGCGCGCGTGGCTGTGCGGTTGCGTATTGAAATCGTAGCGCGTTTCGCATCCTGCCGTCCGCAGTTCCAAAGCCTTTCCCGTGTGCGCAAAGCCGCCCAACACCCGAAACACCGTCGCGCGTGAAATATTCTCTGCACGCGTATGCACAAAAGCGTACACTTCGGTGGCGGTGGGGTGATCCAAAGTGCATAAAGTTTCGTAGATAAGTTGTTTTTGTTTGGTTTGCCGTTCCTGCATAATTATCCTTTAACGATATTCAATCCTAATTGAGTATACCATGTTAAAAAGGCATTCGTCAAGCGGTTTTACGATAAAAGCGAATTTTTCCG
The DNA here is from genome assembly GCA_964459515.1 of uncultured Clostridia bacterium. Classification (GTDB taxonomy): domain Bacteria; phylum Bacillota; class Clostridia; order Christensenellales; family Borkfalkiaceae; genus Scatosoma. The sequence goes on from CAYWML010000005.1 coordinate 20,194, forward strand.
CCGAGCGGCGGCACGCAGTGCGCTTTATATAGCAAAAACCGAGGCGAATTGCCTCGGTTTCGTTTGTTCTTCAATCGATTATGCGTTGAAAATTTCCTTGTATGCTTTACCGAATTTCATAACGGGTTTTTTGCATTCGGGAATAGCAACGTGTTCCTTCGTCTGCGGGTTGATACCCGTCTTCGCAGGAACTGTTTTAACTTCCATCGTGCCGAAGCCGACAAGCTGTACTTTTTCGCCAGCCTTCAATGCTTCCGTAACCGATTCGATCAGCGCGTCGTACGCAATAGCTGCGTCTTTCTGCGTGAAACCTGCTTTGTCTGCAATCGCTTTAATCAATTCGCCTTTGTTCATAAGAGAAACCCCTTTGAGAAATTTTTTTTCTTAAACTTTTCGTTTAAGTGTTTCTATTATACATGATAAAAAGCCGTTTGTCAACAGCTACGAATAAAAAATCGCGAAAAAGCTTGAAAAATAAAGGATTTTTTGCACTTTTTTCAAAAAAACGAAGGCGCAAGTTCCGCAAAAAGCGAAATTCGCGCCAAATTCGTCAATGTTCCTCGCCTTGATAGAACCCCAACCCCAACACCTGCGACACGCTCGACATGACGGCAAAGCTGTCCGGATCGACGGTTTTCATGATCCGTCGCAATGCGGCGACTTGTCTGCGACTGACTACGCAAAGCAACATGGTATGCGTTTCCTTCGTGTACATGCCCGTCGCGGGGAGCGCGGTCACGCCGCGGCTAAGCTCCTGCATTAAAGCCGCCGCCATTTCTTCGGGCTTATCCGTAATAATGCGGAACTCTCGCGCGGAATGGAAACCGTTCGTCACCGTTTCGTTGGTTTTGCTTTCGATATACGACTCAAACGCCGACATCATGACGGGCAACAGTCGCAAAGCCAGCGTATCGCCCTCGAACACGAAAACGGACATCGAAATGACGGTGCAATTGATTATAAACAGCAACCATGCAATCGACGTAGCGGCGAATTTTTTTTGAATCAGCACGGCGAGTATATCCGAACCGCCCGTACTGCCGCCCGACTTAAAGGCGAGCGCAATGGCAAACCCCATACAAAGCCCTGCGGCGATTGCCGCGAAAATACGTCCGCTTTCGTCGAACTCGATCTTTGCGCTTTCCTTCAAAACCACGCGAAGAAGAAACAGCCAAAGCGTTTGCAGACCGATATTGATCGCCGAAAGCACGGCGAAACGTTTTTTTACGTAAATAAACGCCAAAATCAACAGCGGAAGATTGATACAAGGCAAGACGATATCTTGCCCTATTTTGCCGTTCGTCGCCGCGCTGACGAGAATGGCGATACCGCTCGCGCCGCCGACGGTGAATTTGTTGGGCGCGATCAAGCTGTACGAAGCGAACGACAGCAAAAAGGAGGAAAGAATCGTCAAAAGGACGGATTTCGTCCACATCATAATCTTGCCCTTTTTGGTGAGCGCAATCGGATCGTAATTCTCTTTCGTAATCTTCGGCGGCAGATAAAACTGTCCGTTTTGCGCATTGAGCGCGTTTGGCTCGTTAGGCGCGTTTTCGTATGCGGCTTCTTCGGGCAGCCGCGTTTCTTTTTCTTCCATACGTTTATTTTATTCCTTATTCGATCGTATTTGTTTCTACGCAAGCCGCAACGCGGCTTTTAAGAAACGCTTGGCGTTCGACGGCTATGCGTTCGCACGCCGCAACGATAAGCGGAACGGCAAACTCCGCGCCGTTTCGCAACGAATATATTGTAGCATATTTTTCCGTCGTCGGCAAGCGCTTACGCCGACAAAACGTATAATTTTTCGCATAAAACGCCGCCCTGCGATTTAAGAAACGCGGCGCGTTTTTTTATAAACTTTCGACATTGACGGTAATCTTCGCGACGACGCCTTCCATAAAGCGAATTTCGGCAGGATACGCGCCCAAATTTTTGGCTGCTTCCATTTTGATCTTCTTCTTATCGATGGCAAAGCCAAGCTCCGCGAGAGCGTCCGCCACATGCAACGAAGTCACGCTGCCGAATACCTTTCCGTTTTCGCTCACTTTGATTTTCACGACGACGGTCTTTCCGTCCAACTGCGCCGCCAAAGCTTTCGTCGCTTTCACTTCTTCGGCTTTATGAAATTCCGCCGCCGCTTTTTTCTGCGAAGCTTCGTGCACGTTGCTCGCCGTGGCGACTTTCGCCAAGCCCTTTTTTACGAGGAAGTTCCGTCCGTAGCCGTCCGCCACTTCCACCACGTCGCCTTTTTTGCCCGTTCCTTTTACGTCTGCCGTTAAAATAACTTTCATTTTACATATCCTCCTCGCGGCGAAATCCGCCGCTTTCGTATTCCTTTTCTATATTGTACAAGAAATTTCGCGAATTGTCAATAATCTTTTGAAAATTTCTCATACTGTTTCTACAAAAGGAGGGTTTTTCATGATGATGAATGAAAACGAAGTAAATAAAAGCATCGGTTGCGGCGTTACGGAATGCAAATACAACCATACGGGCGACTATTGCACGCTCAGCAAAATCCACGTAGGCAATACGTGCAACTGCGATGCAGAGTGCTGCACCTGCTGCGACAGTTTCGTAAAACGCTAAGCCGAGCAGGATAATTTTTTTACGCCCGTCGCGCGTTTCGCGCGACGGGCGTATTTTAGTTATTGAAAAATACTTTTCTCCCTGCATTATAATCTACCGTTCCGCGACGCCCCTCTTTAATGCAGACAAAAAAACGCTCAAAGCCGCTCTATCCCCAATCCGCGACGAATTTCTTTCATGTACGCCAAATCGTTTTCTTCCACGTCTTTCATTTTCTTCAACTGTCCGATAGCTTTGGGACGCGTAAACAGCACCTGTCCCCAACGCACTACGTGAAAAATCGGCAACAGCCATATCGCCTTTTTAAGGACGGGAAATAAAAATTTCATTTGCTCGATCGGCAAAAAAATCTTGCGCCAAACGGACTTGCTTTTCGCCTTTTTATCGCCCGTTTCCGCGGCGTGCGCCGCAACGTCGGACGCCGATTTTTTCCCTTCGTTTGCCAAAAGCGAAGACTCCAAAATATGCTTTGCGAGTTTTAAGGTAAACTCGTCCGCTTCCGCGTCGTCGAAGAAATACGCCGCCACCTTTTCAAAGGCGTTCTTAAACTGCAACAAGCCGCATTTTTCAAGCTCCGCCTCCAAATACGCTTCGTCAAGCGCGTATGCCTTTCGATATAAATAAATATCCGTCAAATGCCGAATACCTACACCTGCCGCCTCCGCAAAATGATACGCGGAATGCGCCAAAACGGAAATGTAAAACGTTTCTCGGTCCATTTCGTAAAAATACCGATACCCGTCCCGAACGCGCGCTCGCTCGAACCCCTTATTGCCCACGCCGAAATATTTTTCCAACGCGCCGACGAAAATCGTCTTATGCAGCTCGAAAATCGTTTTCGTTTCGGGATAATAGACGATGTCGTGGTGTTCGTCATGCCGTTTCGTCGCCAAGCCCAACTCGTCTACAAGCGCGCGCACTTCTCGAAGCTGCTCCACATCGATTAAAACGTCGCAATCGGAAGTATAGCGCATGTCGGTGGAAGGATAGAGCTTTTTCAAGTGATAGCCTTTAAGCGGCATATATTTCAAGCCGTGTTTTTCCAACGCCGTCAGCACCGTATCGATATCGTATTCGCTTTGCACGTCCAACATCACATGGCGTTGAACGGAGCGTTGCAAAGCAGAAAGAAATTGCGGAAGAAGCTTGTCTTTCACGCCTTCCAAAGCCTTAAACACGACGACGCTCATCGAATGCGAAACGCATAAATTATAAAATTTTTTATAGTCCAGCCCGTCGGGAATACATTCGATTTTTTCATCGCGTATTCCCTTTTTAACGCACTCGACAAAGAATTTTTCCGTATTCGTCATGTATAGCCTCCCGTTTTTGACCTCTTAATCGAAAAAGTTCTTCATCCACCTTTCGTCCGATTTTCATTTTTGCAAAAAGCCCGACGTACCGCTTTAATGCACGAAAAAAAAGCAATACACAGCATACTCGACGGATTTAGTAACAACACGCAAAGCCGAAATTGCCTTACATAAATTCCGCATGCGTTTACGGACGGTTTACCCCTGCAAGACTGAATACGAAATCTGCCTGTTCGCAATAAACTTCCAAATCGGCAGGATTGCTGTCGATATCGTATTCAAAAATATCTTCAATCGACAAAGCAAGACGGGCTTTATCTTTTCCATCTTTTAAATTTCTTAAAGCGGGCAAAGATTTTTTCCGACAAATCCCTTCGCACCCGTAACCAAAATTTTCATAGTTTATTTTTTCAATTCCTCTTGAATATATTGCAAAGAAGCAATTTTCGCCTTCGTTTCTTCCAAGGTCAACAGCTGCGTGTTGTTAGAGTCAAACTCGTGCAGAGGGTTACGCTCCACATCTCCGTTATTGAAATACTTGTCGTAGTTCAAACCGCGCTTATCGCAAGGCACGCGATAAAAGTTACCGAGATCGATGGCGTTCGCGCACTCCTCGTTCGTCAAAAGCGTTTCGTACATTTTTTCGCCGTGACGAATACCGATGACTTTAATATTCTTTTTGTCGCCGCCGAACAACTCGCAAACGGCTTCCGCTTGCGTTTGGATCGTGCAAGCTGGTGCTTTTTGAACAAGAATATCGCCGCTTTCGCCATGCTCGAAAGCGAACAATACGAGGTCGACCGCTTCCTCCAAAGACATGATAAACCGCGTCATTTTCGGATCGGTGATTGTAAGCGGCTTTCCTGCACGAATTTGCTCGATCCAAAGCGGAATAACGCTGCCGCGGCTACACATAACGTTGCCGTAACGCGTACAACAAATTTTCGTCTTTTCGGGAGACACCGTACGCGACTTCGCTACGATGACTTTCTCCATCATCGCCTTGCTTGTCCCCATGGCATTGACGGGATACGCCGCTTTATCCGTCGAAAGGCACACGATGTTTTTCACGCCAGCCTCGATTGCCGCCGTCAGCACGTTCTCCGTGCCGAGCACGTTAGTTTTTACCGCTTCGATAGGGAAAAATTCGCACGAAGGCACTTGTTTCAACGCAGCCGCGTGGAAAATGTAGTCCACACCGTGCATAGCATTTCGCACGCTCGCGATATCGCGCACGTCGCCGATATAGAACTTGATTTTTTCCGCGACTTCGGGCATTTTCGCCTGAAATTCGTGCCGCATATCGTCCTGCTTCTTCTCGTCGCGCGAGAACACGCGAATCTCCCCGATGTCCGTTTTCAAAAATCTGTTCAGCACCGCGTTCCCGAACGAACCCGTACCGCCGGTGATTAAGAGCGTCTTTTTCTCAAACAACGACATAATCAACCTCTCTTTTTATTATGTTTTTTTATTCTTTGTGCCAATCCGCCCATTCCCTGATAGCGCAAACATCTTATCAAACTCTCAATTCTATCATGGAATTTTTGGAATCTTGTAATATTCATCTTTTTTTCAAATTTTTCATTTATGATTATGCTCGACGGATGAACCAACGGAAAATCTATTTCATAAGTTCGTTTATACATCAACTTCTGTGTCCGCTTAGGCAACAATTTAATATCTCCTACCGAATGAGTGCTTTCTTGATCGACACCTATATTTTTAATCATATTATACTTGGGGACAATATTAACGCGATCATTGAGATACATTGCCGCGGCATTAATTGACTCATAATGCGCACGCCCTGTATTTCTGTGCTCTTTTGCCGTCTTAAAATAGCGATCGGAGTCGCCATATTTACAATAATTTTTTCTTATAATCGCAATTTTTTCAGGGTCGTCAAGCCACGTGTAATCTTTATCCCAAGTATCGATCACACGACGCCATGATGCCCAGCCCCAAATTGAACCACATTTTGTAAATAAATAAGAATCTTTGACGTCGTCCGAAACATCATTGTTGTTCATCCCGCATATCATATTGATCTTTTCATTGTTTTCGTATTTTTCAAGCAACTCTTTACAAAAAGGGAAAAAAGCCTGTGCCGGAACATCGTCGTCTTCCAAAACAATTCCCATTTCCTCATGATCAAAAAACCACCTTTGCGCAAGATACTCAGATGGATCACAACCGTAATTCTGCTCTTGATATAATGTATGTACTTCACAATCCCAATCGATATCGGATACAGCGGCTCTGCACTTTTCTATATTGATTTTATCGCTTTCGACATTTTCTCTTGCCCCGTCCTGATACAGATATAATCTTGCAGGTCTCGCCTTTTTTATTGCTTCAAAGACCTCTCGCGTCTTTTCGGTTCGACAAAAAAATATCATCAAAACCGCCACATCGATTTTATAAGGTTTTTTTTCAGAATTCGTCATATTTCTTTTCTCCTTCTTATTTTATTAAAAATATATTTTTTTTCATTCTTAGTAATTGCAAATAGCCATGCAAGCACAGCATAAATAATTACAACAATTATACATTTTACCATCAACCACCCCCAACTTACTTTATTAAAAAAGCGAAAAGCCATTAAAGCTGCCACTATAGTAATAGTTATAGTCGGTACAGTGCGCAAATAACATTTAATATAAAACTCTTTAAGATTCAAACGCATCTTTTTTGCATATATAAAATTGATATAGACAAAATTTGCCAAATAGCCTACCGCGATTGCCAAGCAGGCACCTACACACCCATAAATATTTGAAAAGAAAAATGTACAACTTAAACAAACCACAGCCATAATGATATAGCCAATCGCTTGTAATTTAACTCGATTTTCCACAATCATTAAAGTATTAGCTATTTGTTGTGAAAAAATAAGCAAATCGGGTATAAAGATTATAATTGCCCCATAATATGCTCTTTGATAATCCTTCCCCATCCATAATATCATAAAATCTTTACCTACCGCACAAAAACCTGCAAATATTAACCCCAAGACTATCATTTGGTATTTCCCGACCGAAATCATTAGCTTCATAATTCCGTCTTTATCGGTAGACGCAATTAACCGAGATATTTTCGGCAAAAATAATCCATTAATCGCGGCCGCAAAAGTATAAAATATCGATTCCAATGAATTTGCCGGAGAAAAAATCGCTATTTCCGTACTATTTGAAACAATGCCGAGAATGGAAGGCGCTAAATTAAACATACATCTTTGAGCGAGGCTCATAATGGTTACCCAAATTGAAAATGAAAAAATATCTTTGAAGATTTTTTTATCTTTGCATCTAAAATCCGGATTTGGGATTTTCCCTTGATGAACAATAACAAGCTTTATACAAATTGTTATTACACCCGATAGCGCATTTGCACTTACGATCGACAAAACCCCTAAATTAAGAAATAACGCAGTCACAATTAAGGCAATGCTAACGATCTTTTGAATCAACCCGCAAACTTTTAATTGTATAAACTTTTCATGTGAATTAAGTATTCCGTCTAACGGCATAAAAGGAAAAGATAGTATACTATACCCTGCAACAATTATATATAGTTTCTTAAAAACCGCTACCTCTTCCGCGGAAAGTCCGCTATAAATACTTTCGATGAAAAAATAAACTATAAGTAAAACAATAAAAATAACCGCCGATATAGTTAAATATAACTTATAAACAACCCCCAAAAAACGAGAAATTTCCGTCTCACGTCCTTCTGCCTTATACTTGGCTATAAATCTTGCGACCGATGAGCTAAGCCCAAAGTCCATTAAAAAAATACTAATTAATGATGTTGACAAAGTATATAAAGCATAATTCGATTGTCCGATCTGTCTCACCATCCAAGGCGTATAAAATAAAGTTACAATCAGATTAAAGCCAATTGTTAAATATGAAATCAATGCTCCATATTTTATCTGTTTACCGCTCTCTTCCATTGATTAATTTACTCCTATTTGTTACAATAATATTTGACCAAAAAGCACTTCAATCCAGAAATACATTTTTCCTTGTTCATTTACTTAAAAAAGCCAAAGGGCTGACATAGTTCTCCTTGTACTTTTACCTATGTATTTAAGACTGTCAGCAAATCTTCCATTATAGCGTTCGGTTTTGCAGGTTGGGCTTCGCATTCAACAGATTGAAGCGGCGATGCGAAAATTACTTGACTTTTATTTGCAAGTCTGTTTAAAAATAAAATCATTAAACTTTCTCCAACAAATTTTTTATTTCTTCCGTAAACTTTCTATCCAATTCTTTAATTTTTTCTCTACTATCGTACGGCACTGTTATATCAATCGCTTTGATTGCATTTGCAATCGCTTCGGGATTATTTTCTTCATAATAATACAGTAAATCGTTCACAGCCGAGGTTTCAAGAGCCGTTATTTTAATCGAAACGACCCGAAGTCCGTTTGCCATATACGAAAGCACCTTTGAAGGAAACGATGTTGCGTTAAACGCCGCATCGGGATTTTGCGTGCTCAATCCGATATCACAACCCTGAATAAACTTTATATATTCTTCTCCCGACAACAATCCGTCGTAAGTAACCCGACATTTCGAAAAAGAATTGATTTCATCGATCTTTTGCAACAATTTTTTTTTGTCGTTATCCCCACCGAATCCAAGGATATGTATATGATATCTCTCATCTAAAAACGCCCCGGCGGCGGCGGCGGCTACACCCCCTTTTCGAGGATCGAACGTACCAGCATATACACAATGTATACATCCGTCGTTCGGCTTTTCGGCTATCTGCTTTTCCACATTATATGTACCGTGGATAATTACATACGGCTTGTCGTCTATATTGATTCCTTTGTTTAATAATTCCGTAGGAAAAATATATGCGTCTGCTTTTTTAAAAAAATCGCGTTCGAGTTTCACGGTTTTTGCATTACAAGTTACATCACCGTATATCTCTTCCACTTCTAATATCAGCTTAAACTTTTTAAGTCTTTTAGCCAAACGAATCGTCCTCATATATCCCAATGAATGATATACAATAACCGAACTATCTTTATTTAACTTTAAGAGCTGCCTAAGCAAGCGCAACCTATTCAACATTCTCCCGATAGGCCGAAGAATTTTTATCGATGCATTCAAAAACGGCAACATTCGCACTTCTGCCCCGTATCTCTCATACGTATATCCTTTCGCCGCGCACCCGATGCTCGGGCTCATCGATATAATTCTTATATTTTCGCCACAATTTCGCAACGCTTTAACGATATAATCCATTTTATTCGTTGCCGCCAAAACATACGCGCGTTTTTCCCGACATTCTTCACTGCCATAGTATCCGATATAATTTATCATTTCACTTACCGTTTAAATTTTTTATTTTTTCGCATCAAATAAAGATAAATGCGTATTCAGGCATCGACAGCACCATATAGAACAATAATACGGCATAACATATAGAGTTAGCCAAAAAACGCGAAGAACCATCAAACAAATTTATGATTCGCGGAATTAAAAGCATAATAAAAACAGAAAAATATTGCACGACACGCATAGCACTGGGATCGACAAACGTCAGTGACGAAAAAAACAGAGCCATCGTAAACGCGACAACGGAATACCTCGTATCCACGTCATTCGGTAATTTTTCATAAAATAATAATACGATTACATAGAGCGCCAATAAAATCGTCGTAAACGTATACGCGCCCGCACCTTCAAACTGATCCGCATAGTCCTCATACCCCATAAAGTTCCCTAAAAAGGTCATTAGTCGATTTCGGAAAAGGAAAGAACATACAATCGCAACAGTCGCAAGTATCCAATATAGTTTATTTATTTTTATATACCTTGCAAAATACAATATTAAAAAACAAACAGAGGACTTATGAATAAAAAACGCAATAAAATGCAAGCAGAGCAAAGGGACTAACTTATTTTTCTTCATACACTCGTAGCCGCCAAAAATCACAAGCGCGCTTGCTATCGTTTGGCGATGTCCGGTAATCGCAAAAAACGAATAAAACAAAGCGGAGTAGACCATAAAACTCATACAAACATTATCGGAATATTTGTAAATCCAAAAAGTCATGGCTATCGTAAATATAGCGGCAATAATCAAAAGATACAGCGTATAATTATCTCCGACGAATATTTGGCATATTTTTTCAAACAGCTGATACCCGGGATCCTTTATACCCTCAGCACCCCGCAAATAAGCCCCGAAACGCTTCCATATTTGTCCCCAAGACATGTTGAGCACTTTGTCGAAATGATATATCTTATATGCATACGTATCCGCCCCGACCGAATAATCTCGCAAGCCGGAAAGCAATATCCATTGCAGACAATAGAGTATGCAAAGCCATTTTTTCTTTTCTTTAACGTCATCGGAAATGATGCCATTCCAAAAAAGAATTAATATCATATTGATGATATAAGCCATTTCAATCCACCTTTTTCACATTCTCATAACAAACAATACGCACCCTTTCCCGCAATAGAGCGTTCGAGAAATAAAATTCGGCAGCGAGGCAATTCTTTTTACCGATTTTTTCATCGATTTTTTGAAAGAATAAGGAAAGCTCCGCCACAAGAAACGCTCCACGGCGCCATCTTCCTCGCGAAGAAAGAAAAGAACCGCTCCACACGCGCTCTACCGAAAAGGGGCGTCTCCAAGATGCGTTTTATTCGTCCAATAATTTCAAGTAAAGCTCTCGCGTTTGTCGTAATAATTCTTCTTTTTTAAAATGTGTTTCCACCCACGCTACGCACGCGGGAGAATACGTTTTTTTTCCGTTTCGCTCGATCTCCGTAACGCAACGACACATCTCGTCTAAATTTCCCGTTTGTACGATATATCCGCACCCGTCGCCGATTAGTTCGGGACAAGCAGTCGAATTGTATACAACGGCGGGAGTCCCGCAAGCCAAAGCTTCTGCGATTACTTTACCAAACGTATCCTCACGCGATAAATGCACATAAACGTCAACGGAAGAATATACCTCTGCCAACATGTCCACATCATGAATATATCCTATCGAAATAATATTTTTCGGCAAACGCTTGTCCGTTTCCGCATTACCGACCAAAACTATTTGCATATTCGACGGCAACTTATCGGCAAGCAACAACAAGTCGTCGAATTTTGTCGTCCCGTCTTTCCAGCCTGCACCTATACAAAGTAGCGTAAACTTATCTTGGGAAATATGATATTGCGCACGCACGTCTTTTTTTCGCGGATAGAATATCTCCAAATCAATCCAATTATAGATTCTTTCAATGATTTTTGCATTACCCAAAAAAGATTTTCTTGCTTCATCGGTAATCCAATCGGACACACCCACAACGGCAAGCCGCGGAAGTTCTGAAAACAACTGCTTCTTATCGGACCACATCTTGGCAGTACGATCAAAAAACCAACTCGGAATATCCTTTTTCAGTTGCGGACAACCACCGCAACCACTTTTCCATTTATCACACCGTACCGCGGTATAATGCGTGCATTTACCCGTAAAAGGCCAACAATCGTGTAACGTTATTACCGTTGGAATATCTTTTTCTGCCAAATAACGTAATAGCAGCGAGAAATTTATATAATTACTATGTAAATTGTGCAAATGCACTATATCAGGTTGTATTTTCCCCATCCAACGTAACAGACGCTTCGTTTCAATGGTTCTTCCATAAGCTTGCAATCCAAACACTCGTGCCGACAAGGCTTCCGCTTTATCCAAAAAATTATTTCCCATTGAAAAACCGTTTTCAACAGCTTTCCGTGAGGTCTGATAAGCAACGAATGTTTCATCCCCCGTTTGTTTGAATCCGTCCGATAGCTCTGCGACTATTCTACCTGTACTTCCCGTACCATATACTGCATTAATTTGCAAAATCTTCATTTAATCTCCTATAAGCCTTCGCATTCTTTCATAAATTCCGTTTTGAATATTTTTTATATCTCTAAACGACATTAAATATTTCTTGGTATTTAATGCAAATCTTTCATACTCGATTTTTGACTTATCGATAGAACTTAAAATATTCTTCAATTCGTTTTGGGACACGGCAGTCAAAGCTATATCGTTTCTCCTTAATACTTGTATAGAATTAACATCTAAAGATCCATACGCCAAAATCGGCTTTCCCGCCATCATATAATCAACGATTTTTGTTGAAAAAGACATTTTAGATGAAAAAATTGCTTGCGGGGAAAACCCTTCTACATGAACTAAAAAATCCGCCGCCTGCTGGACGCGCAACACCTCTGCGCCGCTAATCCTACCGTAAAAGTTCAAACACGCACATTGACCGAACGATTCTTTCATTTCGTTCGTTAACGGGGTTGCGGAATAAACATCCAATACTGCCTTCTTGTTATCAAATACCTCATTAATCGTATTTCCGATATCAATCAAAGCCTTATATCGATCGTCCGCGATGTTGCCTGTATAAACAAAATGCAACAACGACTCATTTGGAACTTGCGTTATTATGTTGTCAATAGCTTCAGCCTGAACGCCCTTACCGATTAAATAGCAATTTTTGTTAAATATCTTAGAATATTCTGCTTGCATATTTTCGGCAAAAACTTCTAAATAGGAACAAGCTTTTATCAAAGAATGAAGCCCCCTTTTAAGCTTAGAGCGATACCAATAATCCAACGGCGAGGCTTTCGGGGGACGCCCATATACATCGTCGGAAATATGTCCTATAACGGGTATGTTCAATTTTTTCACAACAAAGCTTTGGACGCTGCACATATACAAAGAAGCATAAATAGGCAAATAGATAATATCAGGATTTATTTCTTCTAAAAACCTTAAAAAATCAGGATTTTTTTTCCAATTCCCAAATTTCCAAATAAGATCACGAATTATTAATGACGTTATTTTTCTTTTTTTTGCGGCTTCCACTGAAACTTGTTGATTTAACTCATTTACAGTCCCCTCGATCTCTTGAGACATTACCCAGCCCGTTTTACTCTTTCTCTTATAGATACTACGCAAAACGGCTTTATCCGTCATTTGGAAGGCACTTTTTACTACCGTATTTCGCATCTCGCCATTTTGACAACATACGTTATAAACCTCTACATTTTTCATTCCTTCAAATAAGTTAGAAAATGTGTTGCCAAAGCTATTTGAATTATTCCAAGGGGTTCTTGATATTATTAAAATTTTCATAAACGACCTACGCAATAAAAGACAATAACATAATTGCTATATTATCCAGTCTTACCCTTAACAACGTATAGATTGCCCTCATTCCTAATTTTGTCTTTCGACTTTCAAACCACGGTAATGTTTGTTTATATCTAAAAACAAGTCTACTCCTTTCATCCGTTAAAAGCTTCTTTGCATACGCTTTCTTTGCTTTTTTATCCATAGGATTTTTTGCAGACATTACTGAAAACAGAAAGACGACCAAATTCCTACAAAGCATAGAATCCAAATATTTTTGATTCTTTTGTATTTCAACGTCTAAGCCTTCTAAAAATTCCCTGCTTTGTTCGTCTATATAATAAATTGTTTCCTCAAATCCATTCTGAAAAGTATGCGTTATACTTCCTGCTCGTTTCAAAACTTTTATAGTTGAATTAGAATAATATGCAATTCTCTTTGCTTTTTTTAAAAATTGCAAATTAAATATGACATCTTCGGATATTCGACCAATCGGGAATAAACAATTTCCTTCCTTTATCAGTTTCGTACTATATAAAATCCCCGTTGCGCGCCAACCTCTACAGTTTTCCATTATAGTATGAATTACAAACTGTTTAGCATCCTCATAACACAATTCATTCGGAAACAGCAAGGCTTCCTTCTCTATAGAAAGATTTTCTTCATTAACGCTCAAATACTTATTGGGCATGATTATATCAGCATTATTTTCTTCCGCAAGGTTAACCATTCCAATAAGCGCATCAGACAAAATCGTATCATCGGAATCCAGAAAAAATATGTATTGCGAGTCTTTAGATATATTGGACATACCGGCATTTCGTGCAGACGATAAGCCACCGTTTTCTTTATGAACCACATGAACCTGTGAATAACGTTTTGCTAACTTATCACAAATTTTAGGCGCATTATCAGGAGAACCGTCATCAACCAATATCACTTCTATATTTTTATACTTTTGATTGACAACTGATACTACGGTTTCTTCCACATATTTTTCAGTGTTGTAAACCGGTATAATAACCGAAACCTTTTTTCGTTGGTCGCTCATTCTTTATACCCACCTACAAGTTTTTAAGCTTGATTACAAATTCTCCTTATACCAAGCGATTGCTTCGTTTAAGCCTTTCGCAAAATCGTAATCGGGCGCATACCCAAGCAGCTCTCTCGCCGCAGAAATATCCGCGTTAGAATGTTTAATATCTCCCTTCCTATCCGGGCCAAAATTCGGTTCGATATCCTTCCCCAACGCCTTCGTCAACGTATAGTAAATATCAATCAAATATTCTCTACCGCCATAAGCGATATTATACGCTCTGCCGGCTGCCTCGTGAGAAGCTAAACAAGCCTTCAAATTCGCCTCGATAACGTTTTCTATATACGTAAAGTCACGGCTTTGCTTGCCATCGCCGTTGATTGTGGGCTGCTCGTCATTCAAAAGCTGTTTAATGAATTTAGGAATAACCGCCGCGTATGCACCATTGGGATCTTGCCGACGTCCAAATACGTTGAAATAACGCATACCATACGTATCCAATCCGTACAGCTTAGTATACAATTTCGCCCATTCTTCGTCGCAACGCTTCGTCAAAGCATACGGAGAAAGCAAATTTCCTTCTCTGCCCTCGCGTTTGGGAAGATTCGGTTCGTCTCCGTACACAGAAGAAGAGGAAGCATACACAAATTTTTTAACACCGTTTTGGCGTGCCGCCTCCAGCATATTCAGAGTACCTTCAATGTTATTTTTACAATAAAAAACAGGCATTTCAATAGATCGAGGAACGCTACCCCACGCCGCTTGATTCAGTACGTAATCTACCCCCTCACAAGCCCTCATGCAAGTATCCAAGTCCTTGATATCCCCTTTCACAAACTCGTAATCGGGATTATTCGAAAACATATCAACGTTTGCTTGCTTGCCCGTAGAAAGGTCGTCCAAGCAACGCACTTTATGCCCCATATTCAAAATAGCTTCGCAAAGGTTCGAGCCGATAAAGCCCGCTCCGCCCGTTACCAAAAACTTGCTTCCCTCCGAAAATTTTAAATGCTTATATCCCATTTTTATAATCTCCAATAACTATATCCTGCTTTTTCGTATTCCGTTCTATTCAACAAACCTTTAAGATCAAGCAATACCTTCTGCCCCTTACCAAAGAACTTGTCCATATCCGCCATTCTAAAATGCGCAAATTTATTATGCGCAACCGCCAAAACAACAGCATCCATATCCTTAATAGAAGTAATATCCACGAATTCCACACCATAAAGACGTTTCGCCTCCGCTGCATCCGCCGCAGGATCTGCAATCGTAGGCTCAATTCCATATTCACGAAGTTCTTTTACGATATCAAAAACCTTTGTGTTTCTTGTATCGGGACAATTTTCTTTAAACGTAAAACCAAGAATTGCGACTTTTGCATTCTTAACTGCCTTTTCTGCTTTAATTAAATTCTTAACCACGTTCTCAGCAACATATTTACCCATATCGTCATTGATACGGCGCCCCGAAAGAATAACTTGACTGTGATAGCCGAGCTGCTCCGCTTTATAGGTCAAATAATAAGGATCGACGCCGATACAGTGTCCGCCCACCAACCCGGGATAGAATTTCAAGAAGTTCCACTTCGTGCCAGCCGCTTCCAAAACAGATTTGGTATCAATACCGATTTTATTGAAAATAATCGAAAGTTCGTTCATAAACGCAATATTAATATCGCGTTGACTGTTTTCAATGACCTTCGCCGCTTCCGCCACCTTAATGCAAGAAGCTCTATGTACGCCTGCAGCTACTACAAGCTCGTAAACCTTTGCAACGATCTCCAACGTTTCTTCGTCCATACCGGAAACGATTTTCGTAATCGTTTCAAGACGATGCACTTTATCGCCGGGATTGATACGTTCAGGCGAATAACCGATCTTGAAATCAACGCCGCATTTAAGCCCCGATTCCTTTTCAAGGATAGGAACGCAAACGTCTTCCGTTACCCCGGGATATACCGTGGATTCAAATACAACGATACTCCCTTTGACAAGATTTCTTCCCAAAATACGGCTTGCGCCTTCTACGGGAGTAAGATCAGGCGTATGGTCGTCATACACGGGAGTAGGAACAGCCACTATATGGAATTTAGCTTCACGAAGTTTCGTTTCATCGGAAGTAAATTCCACCGTGCTATTTCTAATTGCTTCATTACCGACCTCGTTCGTAGGATCAACCCCGGACTTGTAAAGCTCTATTTTGGCTTTATTCAAATCATAACCGACGACTTTCACTTTTTTAGCAAAAGCAACGGCAATAGGCATACCTACATACCCAAGTCCTACGAGCGAAATTTTTTCTTCGCCTTGTACAATTTTCTCATAAAGTTTTGAATACATTGTTTTATCTCCTCATATTTTATTTTTATAATAATTTATTCTAATCGCCATTAACTTGTTCTAAATATTTATCAATAACAATTTGTCTGTCAAAACATTCTTCCATTTTTTTGCGCCCCGCTTTTCCCATTTCACGTTTTTGTTCATACGACAAAGCGATAAATTTTTCAATAGCTTCGTATAATGACTCTACGTTTTTAGGTAAAAAGCCGAACCCTGTCACGCCTTCATCAAACGTTTCTCTACAACCTGGAATATTCGAAGCTAAAATCGGTCTTCCGCAAGCCGCTGCTTCCAACAATACATTTGCCATACCTTCGTGGTAAGACGGCAAAACAATTGCATGCGCCTTATCCAAATACGGTTTAATATCTTTATGATATCCGACACAGCTTACGTTTCGTAAATTCACAAACGGATTTTCCGAACCATATTCGACATTTCCGACTATGGTAAAACGAATATCTTGACGTTCTTTCAGGTTTTCCGCCACTGTCGCCAATTCAAATACGCCCTTGTCTTTTATAATTCTACCGACAAAAACAATATTCGTTGTTTCATCGTTAGGATATTCCCTGAAAGAAAATCTTTCCAAATTTACCCCCGAACCGGGCAACAATTCGGTATTATCACAAACGACCTTCTTCTCGCGAAAAAATTTTTCATTGGCTTGATTTTGAAAAAATACACACTTCGCTTTTTTCAACCCTTGCCTATACAGCCAAAGCATCAATTTTTGCATAATGCCGCCGTCCTCAACCACGCCTAATCCCGTAACATTTGCGACGTAAGGAATTTTCAACTTTCCGCAAGCCATACCGCCGTATACATTCGGTTTAATCGTAAACGTTAATACAATATCGGGCTTTACACTTTCTAAAAGTTCCTTGTAATTTTTTAATAGTTTCAAATCTTGCAAAGGATTTTTACCGTGTCTAGAAACTTCCGTTTTCAAAACTCTCGCCCCCAAGGCTTCTATTTCGGGAATGCGCTCGCTTTGCGGTACACTCACCAATACTTCATGTCCTCGCTCTACAAGCGTACAAACAAGTTCTGAACGAAATTGAAGCAAGGTCGTAACATCATTTGCCAAAATTAATATCTTCTTCATCTTACCAATTCTCTTTTACTTTTTCTATAATTGTTTTTGCATCAATTGAATACTGCTTTCTCAGATACTTTTGACTACCAACAATACACGAATATCTATCGTCCAATGCCACTCGGACAAGCTTTGCTTTTGCGCCATCTGCTTCCGCTAATACTTCCGCAATCGCCGAACCAAAACCACCGCTCAAATTGTGTTCTTCTACCGTTACGATTGCTTTGTGCGTTTTCGCACACTCCAAAATCACACCTTTGTCAATAGGCTTTACAGTCGGGAAAGTATATACAGTCGGCATAATCCCCTGCGCATTCAATTCTTCGCACGCCTCATTTACTTCATCGAAAATCGCACCCGTCGAGAAAACAGCAACATTCTCGCCCTTTTGGATTTCAATCGCTTTACCGATAGTAAAGTCGTCCAACGTTTCGTGAATACGCTTTTCGCCGCCTCTACCAAGACGAAGATAGCAAGTGCCAGGCGTTTCATAAATGGCTTTCGTTGCGCATTCCGCTTCTACCAAATCCCCAGGCGCAAGCACCGTTACGTCGGGAAGCGAACGCATCATAGCGATATCTTCCGTTGCGTGATGACTCATGCCGAGCGAACCATACACAAAACCGCCGCCCACACAAACCACCTTAACATTTGCATTGTGATAAGCACAGTCGTTTCTAATTTGTTCAATGCAACGGAGCGTTGGGAAATTGCCAATCGAATACGTATAAACGATTTTTCCCTGCATGGCAAGCCCTGCTGCAATTGAGGTCATATTTTGCTCCGCAATCCCAGCATTGATAATTTGATCGGGTAACTGATCCCAAAAAGGATTTAAAACCCCAAAGCCCAAATCCCCCGTAATGATGTATACGTTTTTATCTTTCTTCGCAATTTCCAGCAAAGTTCTTACGAATGTATCTCTCATTTGCTTGTCTCCCCATACGGCTCCGCTACCCCCTCCGGCATAGCTGCATGCAATTCTTTTAAAGCACCTTCATATTCTTCGCCATCGTGCGGAAAACGGTAATGCCAAAGAATATCGAACTCCATAAAGGATATGCCCTTACCTTTTATGGTGTTCGCAATAATTACGGTCGGTCTGTCCCTACTTTCCTTAGCTTCCGCAAAAGCCGTACGAAGCTCATCATGGCTGTGCCCATTTATATCCAGAACATTCCAACCAAACGACTTCCATTTTTCCAAAAACGGAGCAAGCGAAAGCGTATTCTCACAAAAATCCAAACTCTGCATTTTATTGTGGTCAACGATAACGACAAATTGATTAAGCTTAAACTGATTCGCAAACAGCGCCATCTCCCAAATCGAACCCTCGTCGCATTCGCCGTCGCCAACGATTGCATATGTATAGTACGGCTTGTTGTCAAGCTTTGCATTCAAAGCCATACCTGCCGCTACACAAGCGCCGTGACCAAGCGAACCTGTAGAAAATTCCACCCCAGGAACACCTTTATGCGAAACGTGCCCGGAAAGGCGACTGCCGTCTGCATAATGCGTTTTTAATTCTTCCCTATCAAAGAAGCCTTTTTCCGCCAAAGCTGCATAAACTGCCGCCCCCGCATGGCCTTTACTCAAAATAATTCTATCGCGGTTTTCATCTTTCAGGTTTTCAGGCGAAATATTCGCTACGTCGTTATAAAGCACCGCTACGATATCCGCAACCGACAAAATCGCACCAATATGGCTACCATGTGAAACATGCGTCATTTCCACTCCGTGACGTCTAATAAGCCACGCCAACTGTTCGCTGTTCATATCCTTACTCCTTCGAGATTTTTTCCAATCTATCAATTTGTTCCTGCGTAAGCATCCAATCAAGTGCTTCCGAATTTTGCAATACCTGCCTTGGTGATTTTGCACCAACGATAACGACAGAACCCTGCAAGTAATCCAAAATCCAACGAATTGCAACGGCTGCAACCGATTTCCCTTGCTCTGCCGCCATTTCTTTTAATACTTCGACGATTTCAAGATTCCGCAAAAGTTTTTCTCCGTGGAAGTTTATGTAAATATCACGGGAACGCCTATCATTTGCCTCAAACTTACAGTTCTTATCGTACTTGCCGCTTAAAACACCTTGTCCCAAACTCCCCCAAGTAAACGGCGTCATCACGTACTCGTCGCGAAAGCGGAACATTTCCTTTTCGTTCTTACGGCAAGCCAAACTGTACTCGTCTTGGAAAGAAACAAAGGGATTATTATTACCAAACGCTTTCAGTTCTTCCGCATCTTTTTCGTGAATATTTGACAAGCCGTAGTAGCGGATTTTACCTTGCTGTTTAAGCAATTCCAAAGATTCTGCCACATCTGCAAGCGGCGTCACTCCATCACGATAATGTACTTGATAAAGGTCGATATAATCTCTTTTCAGACGCCGCAAACTACCCTCGACCGCCTTGAATATGTATTTACGAGAATTATCATACGTAGTTTTTCCGTTTTCAACGCGCACGCCGAACTTCGTCGTGATAACTATGTTATTGCGGTCTGCGCCAAGTGCTTCGGCAAGCGTCCTTTCGCTTTCACCAAGCCCATACGTATCGGCTGTGTCAAAGAAATTGATTCCACTACCAACCGCCGTCTTTACCGCATTGATAAGGTCGTTTCTTTGCACATCCCCCCAACCATATCCGCCGAGCGGACAACCACCCATACACAGCGCGGAAACCGTTAGGTCTGTTTTCTTAATCGTTACTTTCTGCATTTTTCTTTTTTCCTTTTATTTTGTCAATCAACAACAATACGCCTTTTTTTATAAAATATTCCGCATAGTATACCGCACACGCCAACGCTAAGATTGCTACGGTTGCCGCAAGGAAATTTATAGGAAAAACCATATTTTGCAACCTACGAATCACTACGAATTGTACAATGTAGATATGCAAGGTAATGCCCGCTACAAACTTCACAGCCTTATTGAGCCAATTTGGCATTTTCTTCAACCAATCCTCTAAGCCGCTAAAGACGGCAAACATAAAATACAATACAACTAAAATGAACAATTGATTTAAAATTTGCCAAAATACGATGGACTGTATCTTAGAGAAAGCAATTTTTGAACCAAAGTACACTATCAAGCTGACAACCAGCAATACGATATTGGCTATCTTTGTTTTATTGAATTTATCAAAATATTTCTTAAACAATGCCCCGATAAGCATACTTGAAAAATACAAAAATAAAATAAACGGTTTGCTTACATCGTCAATATGATAAACGGATTTATCCGTAAAAATAAAATATGTAAAAAGCCAAGCCGCTAAAACTACCGCTAATGTAATATACATGGTTTTATCATACTTTTTAGATAACCAGGCCACCACGTAAAAAACGACGTAGCAGAGCATCAACCATACAAGGAATATGTAGTTCGTCGGGAACAAAAACAACCTCGCTACGTCTGTTCCGCTTTGCAAAGTGTACTCCCCCCCCAGAATTGTTAACATTGTAAACAATACCATAACAGGATAGACACGTAAAAATCTTTTTAAGTACCACTTCCCGAAATTTTCTTTCACGCTAAAAAGACAAAAGCCCGAAGTCGCAAAAAATAGTATATTTCCAAGCAATCCACCAGCCGCCAAATCGGCAATGGGCCAAATATTTGAATAATGCGAATTCGTAATTAAAATTGTCGCAACCGTCCGCAAATAATTGATAAAATAATACATTGAATGCCCTCTATTAAATTTTTTCAGTGGTATTAACTTTTTTTCGTAGTAGCAACTTCTTGCGCTACGTCCGTTTCGGCATTTTCATTATTCACAGTCTTTTCTCCCGCTTTTACTTCCGAAGAACCGTCGTCTTCATTCCCTTCGTTGGTAAGCACCGCCTTAATCGTCATAAAGAAAATTTTGAAATCCAATCCAAATGATAAATGATCCACGTAATAATTGTCATATTCAAAACGAGCTTTTACCGTGTTCGTTTTTCTGCCATGCACAGCAGCCCAGCCTGTAACACCTGGACGAACATTAAAACGTTTTAATTCCTCTTCGGTATATTCATCCCATTGCTTAGGATAATATGTAGGTACGGGTCGAGGCCCTATCAACGACATATCCCCTTTAATGATATTCCAAAACTGAGGTAGCTCATCAATACTCGTAGCTCGAATTAATCTCCCAACTTTTGTAACACGTTTATCCCCTTTAACACAATAAACCCCACCCTCCTGCTGTTCCGCACCGACGCACATGGAACGAAATTTTAAAATCTTAAAAACTTTCCCGTTTTTTCCTATACGTTCCTGCTTAAAAATTACAGGTCCCTTAGAGTCAATCTTAATGGCAATGGCAATAATCAACATTGGGATTGCCGTCACAATAATCCCCAACAAAGAAAAAATAATATCAAAAAATCTCTTGAAAAAATGTTTATACATAATTTCCTCACCTCACATAGCTTCGACAAATTTACAATTTAGCCTTGATTTTTTACGTCATACATCGCTCGCCCATTTAATAATTTTTCTCTTGCTTTAATTATAGCACTATAAAGCTTTTCTGTCAAGTACATACTTACACTTTTTTTCACCGCTTTCAACCGTGCGTTCCGCGAAAAACAGGCTTTTTCGTCCCCGTACCGCGGCAAACGCAAAAACGCCCCTCTTTCGATTTTCACCATTCAACGCATACCTGCATACACCGTTTGGTGTTATGCATGTTTTCAAGTTTCGCCGATTCGTTCCCCGAAAATACTTTTTCTCGGCAAGCGTTCCGTCGAAAGCGCAAAAAAAAATTTTTCCCAAAAAAAGCAATCGCCCTGCGGGATTTCACTACGCGAAGTCGCCGCAGGGCGGTTTTTGTTTTATTCCATTTTTTCAAGAAGCTTCAAATCGATGCCCTTTTCGCCGATCTTGATGATTTCCACTTTCACCTTATCGCCGATGTTCAACACGTCTTCCACTTGGTTGACGCGCTGTTCGGAAAGCTTGGAAATATGCACCATGCCGTCCTTACCGGGGGCGAATTCCACGAACGCGCCGACTTTGGAAAGAATACGCACTACGACGCCGACGAACATATCGCCGACCTCGGGATCGTGCGCGATAGACTGCACGATCGCCTT
Organism: uncultured Clostridia bacterium; assembly: GCA_964459515.1. Classification (GTDB taxonomy): domain Bacteria; phylum Bacillota; class Clostridia; order Christensenellales; family Borkfalkiaceae; genus Scatosoma. Next base: position 42,830 of record CAYWML010000005.1, read on the forward strand.
TGCGCGCTCTGCGTTCGCAATGTCGCCGTAGCATGCGATACATACCGTACCGTCTTCTTCGATATCGATCTTCGTGCCCGTCTGCTCGATAATCTTATTGATAACTTTACCCTGCTTACCGACGACGTCGCCGATCTTCTCGGGATCGATCTTGAAGGTGACAATCTTCGGCGCATATTCGGACAATTGCTCGTTTGCGACAGGAATACAAGCCAACATTTTGCCGAGAATGAATTTTCTCGCTTCCTGCGCCTGCGCGATCGCGTCGAGCATAATCTGTTCGGAAATGCCCTTAATTTTGATATCCATTTGAATAGCCGTGATACCCTTGTCCGTACCTGCCACCTTGAAATCCATATCGCCGAGGAAATCCTCCAAGCCCTGAATATCCGTCATGATGACGTATTTGCCCGTTTCGGGATCTTTCTCAAGCCCCATGGCGCAACCTGCGACGGGCGCTT
>CAYWML010000006.1:0-32565 GCA_964459515.1 uncultured Clostridia bacterium
CGCCCTCGGGCATGACGAAGTGCACCATGCGGCAAAAGCGGCAACATGTACGGAAGTCGGCTGGAACGAATACGTGACTTGCTCGCGTTGCGACCATACGACATACGACGAAATCGCCGCCCTCGGGCACGACGAAGTGCACCATGCGGCGAAAGCGGCAACGTGTACGGAAATCGGTTGGAACGAATACGTGACTTGCTCTCGTTGCGATCATACGACGTATTCGGAAATCGCCGCCCTCGGGCATAGTTTCGGGGACGAGCAAACGGAAGCGGCAACTTGCGAAACGGACGGATGTACCTACCATGTATGCGACGATTGCGGCTATAAAGAAGTCGTTTCAACGATAAAAGCGAAAGGACACACGGAAAGCGAATGGATTGTTGACACGCCTGCCGGGAACGGCGTGACGGGCAAACGGCATAAAGAGTGCACCGATTGCGGAGAGCGATTGGCTGAGGAAGATATTCCTGCAATATCTCTCTTTATAACGGGGTGCGGCGGTACAATTCATGGCGTTTCTCTTGGCGTAATCGGTCTGTTGGGCGCGGCATGGCTTGTGTTTGCGTATAAGCGCAAAGAAAACTGAAACGCGGCGTTGTTTAGAATGTTACAAACAATAAGTCTATTTCAAATTTCCTGAAATAAGAGGCTAAAACGAGTCTTATCATCGGATAGGACTCGTTTTTTTTGCGTGTAATGTAAAAAAACGGAAGAAGCTTTGGGGGTTAATATCGAAAGAATAGCCGTTGTCGGTTTGAGAACATATTTTTTGTGCGGTCAATTAGGAGCGACAACGGGGCGGTATATAAAAATGGCAGAATTATGCAACGGATAGGTCGGATTTTGAAACAAAAAACCTATTGACAACTGAAAAAAATCTGCTATAATGGTAGGGCAGAATCGAAAAATAGGAGATTTCGAGAGAAACGGTCGCTTTTTGCGGTGCGTTGGTAACGGACGATTTATCGAAGAAAGACAGTAGCAGCGCAGGCACGAGCACTTCTAATTCGACGCTCGGCTTTACCAATCCCTCTTTGGCAGTTGCAACGGCAGCGTGGCAACTTTGCCCGTAGCGGCGCTTGGCATTGCGGCAGTCGCGATTTTGAAGAAAAAGAGAAAATAAACGGCGAAAAATATTCACCCGTGTATGATGTGACTGATTGGAGATTTTCCCGATTATGCACTTAATGGTAAAAAAGAACCATACGCAAGAGTTATATGCTCAAGCGTATGGTTTTTATTATGGTATTGTTCGGGAGAGAAGAGGTTTTTTTTGAGGCTTAACATAATGGTAAAAATTTTTTCGTAGGCTTGCCGCGGAACGCAACCTCGGAATACGCGCTCCCGTTTCCGCCTATCGGCGGAGATTGCCGCGGCACGTTCGTGCCTCGCAATGACGAGCATGGCAGGATTGCCGCAGTCGCGCCTACTGCGCTCTTTCGCAATGACGAGCATTCGTTTCTGCCTATCGGCGGTGTGCCCAAACGAGCATATCGCATTTCGTGTAGGTCGGCGCGCACATGTTCGTGTCCGCGTTTTGAAAATCCCGACGGGAGCACCGTCATATGCGTATTAAATGAAACGGAACGAGATTTTTCGGAAACACGGCGTACGCCTATGTGCTTCGTTTTTTTTCTATGGCGAAAACGGGGTATGTTTACTGCTGTGTGTTGTGCGCCGATTAATCGTAGTTTTGGCATTTTATACCAAAAATTTCAAAAAATATAGAATTAGCCTTGAAAATTGTTGACAAATTCCGCGTTTTGTTATAAAATAAAAATAATAATAGGTGAAAGTTCACCCCTATCCCTATTAGGGGTGACTGCCGCGTGTTTATACGAGAAGTGATAATAAATGCGCGACAACCGAATTTCCTATAAACACGCGGCAGAAAATTTTATTGGACGAAAAGTGGCTCTTGGTGCAAGAACACGTTGCGGTGTTGCACGAAAATTTCTTGAAAACGTTGTTTTCAGCCCGTCGATATGGACGGATATATTTATAATTCAAATTAGCGGAGGTCGTTTTTATGAAAATCATTCAAGGGGAGTCGCGTTTTGACGGCGGACTGTTTGGGTTGATCGGGATAAATCTGTTGAAGTGGCTTATTACGATTTTTACGCTTACCATCGCATGGCCTTGGGCGGCTTGTATGAAAAAACGTTGGTATGTCAAGCACACCGTTATTAACGGATGGCGGCTTTCGTTCGACGGCAGAGGACATCAATATTTGGGAATGCGCTTGAAATGGTTCTTTTTCTTGATTATTACGTTGGGAATTTACGGACTTTGGCTTCCCGTTAAGTATAAGAAATGGGTGGCAAAGCATACGCATTATAAATCGGAAGGTGCAACGGCAAATCAAATCGTGAATTATAACGGCGCGTACGGCGTGGCGCCCGGGTATATGGTCGGGGGTCAGTTGCAAGCGCGCGGCAGCAACCGTTTTGCAGGTGTTATATGCGTGCAGAAACGCGCGGAAGACGGAAAATGGTATCCGCAAGGTCTTTATCGTTATGTAAACAAGTCTTATGCGGAGCTTCCGCAATCGCGCGAAAATGATGATAAAGACAAGAAATAATGCATAGCTATTGTGATTGACTATATTCGCGTAGGAGGATTTTATGAATACTGTTGAACCGAAATCTTATTTTGACGGCGGAATGCTTGGTTGGCTTGGAATAAATCTTTTGAAGTGGCTTATCACAATCGTTTCGCTCACCATTGCGTTGCCGTGGGCAGTGTGCATGGAAAAACGCTGGTACGTTCGGCATGTTGTCGTTGACGGACAACGCCTTGCGTTTGACGGGAAAGGCATTCAATTGTTTGGTATGTGCATGAAGTGGTTTATTTTATCGGTTATCACTTTGTTTATTTATTCGTTGTGGCTTCCTATCAAATATAGAAAGTGGCAAGCGAAGCATACGCATCCTGCAGCGATATAATCAAGGAATAAGCCTTGCAAGGCTCGGTGGTTTTCGTTTTTGCAAAGTTAAGAAAAAGTTTTGAATATACGGCATAAGCCCCGAACGGCGCGTTGCGCAGTCGTTCGGGGTGATTTTTTCGGAGCATAGCTCCTCGGCAGTTTCGATCTTCCGCAAACGGAGCGTTTACAAATCGTCAACGTCCTGTATCGGTTGATCGTGCTTGGATTTCGGTTTCCCCGTGTAGCTCCCCAAAACGTCCGTCGCGGAAGGCTGAATGAGGACGTCCAACGCCTTTTCGGTGGGGGCAGGTGTGCGGTGAACCGACTTTTTCGATTTAATCGTTGTTGCCGCCGTGCGTGTATTCGTGGTTGCCTTCCTTGGCTTTGCCGCAACAGTCTTTGCCGCCGCAACCTTTGCCGTTCTTTTCGTTTTGATGTGCGTTGTTGTGATTGTTTTGTTTGTTTTTCATGTTTTTCTCCTTTTTTTAAGCTTCGTACAGTTCGTCGAGGATTATTCTTTCGCTCCCTCGAACGGTAAATGCAATTTCACGTAGCCTTGTCCTGCCTTGCAAAGCGGACAGGTTTTCCATGCCGACGTGCCTACGTGCATATAGCCGCATTCGCTGCACGTCCATAAAACGGGCGTTTCGCACGTATACAGCGTGCCGTTTTTAACGCTTTCGTGCAGGTATCGGAAAAGAATTCGATGTTGCGCTTCTACCTCTGCAACCATTTTGTACAGAGCGGCGATATCGTCAAAGCCTTCCTTTTTCGCCGTTTCCGCAAAAGCGGGATAGATGTCTTCGGCTTCGTTATTCTCGTCCATGGCGGCAAATTTTAAGCTTTCTTCCAAATTGCCCATATGAAAGGGGTAGTCCGCGTCAAAAGCGACGCTGTCGCGGCTGCCGCCTTTTTCCAGCATATGTTGAAAAAATTGCGTGGCGTGCAACGTTTCGTTTTTCGCAACGCCTTTGACGGCGTCGGAAAGCATTTGCAGATTTTCTTTCATTGCCGCTTTGGCGATCATCTGATAGCGCATGCCGGCTTGGCATTCGCCTGCAAAGCTTCGCGCAAGGTTGAGATAGGTTTCCGTTTTTTGAAATTGCATAGTTGTACTCCGTTTTGTTTTTTGTAAGTCGGCAAAACGCCTTCCTACGTTTTTAGTATGCCCCGTCGGCGAGTGTTTATACCTGCTTTTTTCTTTCCGAAGCGCGAAAAACGCCGACGACCGATTCGTGAGAAAAAAGAGGCGCGCGTTTTTTTTGCGAATAGGTGTTTTTGCGCGTGTATTTCGGGGTATATAATACTTATAGGACGTTATATATACGGGCAATCGGCGGAAAAACTTGCGAGATTATCGCAAGGCTTTGCGCCGCAACGCTTGACGGCGGCGACGAAGCCGAAAACGTTCGAACGGGAAAATGTCGGAAATGCGGAGGTGAAAGTATATGCGCTTATTTTTGACGTTGGCGTATTTGTTTTGCGGCGGAGCGTGCTTCGGCTGGGTGTTGGAGCTGCTTTTTCGACGCTTTTTTTCGCAGTCTAATCCCGAACGAAAGTGGATTAACCCCGGTTTTTGCGTAGGGCCGTATATCCCTTTATACGGCTTCGGGCTGTGCCTTTTGTATCTTTTGGCGCGATTCGAGCCGCACCTTGGCATAAGCAATCCCGTTTTACGCAAAGGCTTGCTAATCGTACTTATGGCAATCGCGCTGACGGGGATAGAGTATTTGGCAGGCGTGCTTTGCTTGAAACTCTTCAAAGTGCGGCTGTGGGATTACAGCCAAATGCGAGGGAATATTCAAGGCTTGATTTGTCCGTTGTTCACGCTGTTTTGGGCGGCGGCGAGCGCGCTGTATCTTCTGCTTATCCATACGCATATTCTCGGTATTCTCGCGCGGTTGTCGGGGAATTTGACGTTCGCGTTTGTCGTCGGGTTCTTTTACGGCGTTTTCCTCGTGGACGTGGCGTATTCGTCGCACTTGATTACGAAAATCAAGGCGTACGCGAAAGAGAACGACGTCGTCGTGAAGTGGGAGCGGTTGAAAGCCGAATTGAAAGAAAAGGCGGAGCGGCTCGGAGAGAAAACCTCTTTTCTCTTTCCCTTGCGGTTATCCCATCTCGTATTAAAACGACGGGAGCGTGAGAAAAAGCCGAACGAGGAAGGAGAGAGCGCGGAAGCGACCGTCGCGGCGGAAGAAACGACGGGAAATACGCCGTAACGGCAACAACAAACGAACGTGCGATATTGCCGCAAGCAGGATTGCGGCGGACAAGGTTAAAACGGTAGAAATATGCAAGAAGAAAAAAGAACGAAAATCATGCGCGCAGGGATTGACGTCGGTTCGACGACGGTGAAGCTCGTCGTTCTCGACGAGGACGGGCAAATATGCTTCGGCGAATATCGTCGGCATTATTCGCATACGCAACAGACGGTGGGCGCGCTGTTGCAAGAGGCGGAAAGCAAGCTGGGCGGCGGCGCGTTGTCCGTGACGATTACGGGTTCGGGCGGAATCGGCTTAGGCAAGCAGTTGCGGATTCCGTTCGTGCAAGAAGTGGTGGCGACGAGCGCGGCAATAAAAGAAGTCGTGCCGCAGACGGACGTCGCCATAGAGCTGGGCGGCGAGGACGCGAAAATCATCTATTTCGGCGCGAGTATAGAGGAGCGCATGAACGGCGTTTGCGCCGGGGGCACGGGTTCGTTTATCGACCAAATGGCTGCGCTGTTGCAGACGGACGCAGGCGGCTTGAACGAGTACGCCAAGGAATATAAGACCGTCTATCCGATCGCGGCGCGTTGCGGCGTATTCGCGAAAACGGATATTCAGCCGCTCATCAACGAGGGCGCGACGAAGCCCGATCTGGCGGCTTCGATATTCCAAGCCGTCGTCAATCAGACGATCTCGGGGTTGGCGTGCGGAAAGCCCATTCGCGGCAACGTGACGTTTTTGGGCGGTCCGTTGCACTATTTATCCGAATTGAAAAACGCCTTTAAGCGCACGTTGCGCCTGACGGACGAAACGGCGCACGATCCGAACAATTCGCATTTATTCGCCGCGTTGGGCGCGGCGTTGTCGGCGGAAAAGAGCGAGGCTTTCGATTTGCATACCCTCGTCGAGCGGTTGCAAAGCGGCGTGCAAATGGAGTCGGAAATCAAGCGTTTGCCGCCCCTTTTCGAAAGCCGAGAGGAATATCGCGCCTTTTACAAACGGCACGCGCAGGCGGCGGTGAAAAAATCGCCGCTCGCCGAATACGTCGGCAATTGCTTCTTGGGGATCGACGCAGGTTCGACGACGACGAAGCTCGCGCTCATCGGGGAGCAGGGGGAGCTGTTGTATTCCTTTTACGCCAACAATCGCGGTAATCCCATTCAGACTTCCATTGCGGCGTTGACGGAGTTGCAGAGCTTGCTGCCGCCGACGGCGACGATTGCGCGCTCCTGTTCCACTGGGTACGGCGAAGCGCTTTTGAAAACGGCGTTTTGTTTGGACGAGGGCGAGGTGGAAACGATCGCGCATACGAAAGCGGCGGCGTTTTTCAATGCCGACGCCGATTGCGTTTTGGACATCGGCGGACAGGACATGAAGTTTATCCGCTTGCGCAACGGCTTCGTGGACAGCGTGGTGCTGAACGAAGCTTGTTCTTCGGGGTGCGGTTCGTTTATTGAAAATTTCGCCAATTCACTGGGATTGACGGCGGCGGAGTTCGCCGAAAAGGCGTTGTTTGCGAAAGCTCCCGTCGATTTGGGTACGCGCTGTACGGTGTTCATGAATTCCAACGTCAAGCAGGCGCAAAAGGAAGGGGTATGCGTGGAGGATATTTCCGCAGGGCTTGCCTATTCCGTGGTGAAAAACGCATTGTATAAGGTAATCAAATTGACGAGCTCGGAATCGCTCGGAAAACACATCGTCGTGCAAGGCGGTACTTTTTATAACCACGCCGTATTGCGCGCGGTGGAGAAGATTACGGGTGCGGAAATCGTCTGTCCCGATATTTCGGGCACGATGGGCGCGTTCGGCGCGGCGTTGATCGCCAAAGAACGCTATAAAGGGCAACCGACGAGTATGCTTTCCATACAGGACATCGTTTCGCTGACGTATACGACGACGACCGTGCGTTGCAAGGGCTGTACCAATCGGTGTATGCTGACCGTGAACGTATTTTCCGACGGGCGCAGGCTGATTACGGGCAATCGCTGTGAAAAGGGCGCGGGAAAGGACGTTGCGGCGGAAAAGGGATATAACCTCGTCGCCTATAAAAAACAACGTATTTTCGCCTACGAACAGGCGGAAAACGCGCCGTGTCCGCGCGGCGAGATCGGCATTCCGCGCGTGCTGAATATGTATGAAAATTACCCGTTTTGGGCTACTTTTTTCCAAACACTCGGCTTTCGGACGGTGCTTTCGCCCGAATCGTCGAGAAGCTTGTACGAACGGGGCATGGATTCGATCCCGTCGGAGTCGGAGTGCTACCCTGCGAAAATATCGCACGGGCACGTGCAGTGGCTGATCGACGAGGGAATTAAGACGATTTTTCACCCGTGCGTGTTTTACGAACGGCAGGAAACGAAGCAGGCGCAAAATCATTTCAATTGCCCCATCGTCATTTCCTATCCCGAAAATTTAAAAAATAACGTAGACGACCTGCAAACGAAGGGCGTGCGCTACTTGCGCCCGTTTATCGCTTTTACGAATCGAAAGACGGCGGAAAAGCGTTTGATACAGGTTTGCGCGAAGGAGTGGGATATTCCTGCCCGAGAAGTGCGCGCCGCCGTGCGAAAGGCTTGGGCGGAGCAGGCGGCGGCAAAAGCGGATATCCGCGCCGTCGGGGCGAAAGCGCTCGCGGAAATGGAACGGCGCGGCGGACGGGGCGTCGTGCTTGCCGGCAGACCTTACCATGTCGATCCGGAAATCAACCACGGCATACCCGAATTGATTGCTTCGTACGGGTTCGACGTGTTCACGGAAGATTCGTTGCCGATCGATTTCGAGCCGCAACGCCCCGTGCGCGTGGTCGATCAATGGACGTACCATTCCCGTTTGTATACGGCGGCGGAGTTCGTGGCGCGCCGCAACGATTTGGAGCTGGTGCAGTTGAATTCCTTCGGGTGCGGTTTGGACGCCGTTACCACCGATCAGGTGAACGAGATCTTGGAAAAGAGCAACAAGCTGTATACGGTGCTGAAAATCGACGAAGTGAATAACCTCGGCGCGATCCGTATCCGTATCCGCAGTTTGATCGCCGCGATGAATATGCGCCGCGAAAAGTGCATCGAAGCGCAACCGACGTCCATCGTTTATCCGAGGACGGAGTATACCGAGGCGATGAAAAAAGCCGGTTATACGATACTCGCGCCGCAAATGAGCCCCATTCATTTCGATATTTTAGCCCCTGTATTCAAAAAGTACGGCTATAACGTGGAGATACTCGACAACGACAACCGCAACGCCGTGGAGGTCGGGTTGCAATACGTCAACAACGACGCTTGCTATCCCTCGATCGTCACCATAGGGCAAATTATGGAAGCGGTGCTTTCGGGGCGGTACGACACCGATAAACTGGCAATCATCATGACGCAGACGGGCGGCTGTTGCCGCGCGAGCAACTACGTCGCCTTTATCCGTCGCGCTTTGGAGAAGGCGGGATACGCGCATATCCCCGTCATTTCCCTGAACGCGAACGGCATGGAAAAAAACAGCGGCTTTAAGGTTTCTCTTCCCATTTTGTTGGACGCAGGGCACGCCGTTGTCTACGGCGATCTGTTGATGCGCTGTCTGTATCGGGTGCGCCCGTACGAGCGTACGGCAGGCGCGGCGGACGCGCTGTATCAAACGTGGCGGCAACGTTGCGTGGATTCCCTGCTGCGCAAGAAAGGCGCGCTTTCCTATAAGCGGATTTGTCGGCAAATCGTGGCGGATTTCGACGCGTTGCCGATTGACGAAACGCTGCAAAAACCGCGCGTGGGAATCGTGGGAGAGATACTCGTCAAATACATGCCCCTTGCCAATAACCGTTTGGTGGAACTTTTGGAACGGGAGGGCGCGGAGGCGGTCGTTCCCGATTTGATGGATTTCCTCAATTACAGTTTGTACAACGCGCAGTATAAGCATAAGCGGTATTTTACGAAAAAGAGCAGTGCTATCCTTTCGAAACTCGGTTTGAAAGCGATACGGCTGTTGCGTGCGCCTGCGGTGCGCGCGTTGGAGAAAAGCAAGCGATTCGACGCGCCCGTGCGGATAGAGGAAATCGGGGAGATGACGAAGCCGTTTTTGTCGCTCGGCAATCAATACGGCGAGGGCTGGTTCTTGACGGGCGAGATGGTGGAGCTTTTGACGAACGGCACGCCGAATATCGTTTGCATACAGCCGTTTGCCTGTTTGCCCAACCACGTGGTGGGTAAGGGCGTGATCAAAAAGCTGAAAGTGGCGTACCCGTATGCGAATATCGCCGCCGTCGATTACGATCCCGGGGCGAGCGAAGTCAATCAACTCAACCGCATTAAGCTGATGTTGGCTTCGGCAAAAAATAATTTGCGCTAAAAACGCAAACGCGCGGAAAAATCCTTGCGAAAGCTTGCGCTTTCGAGTATAATAAAGACGCGAAATAAAAAATGCGGCGCGTGCCGCACGGAGGGGCTTTATGAGCTATATCAAAGAAAACTTTTTGCTGGAAACGAAAACGGCGGAACGCTTGTATCGCACGTATGCGGCGGATATGCCGATTTTCGATTATCATTGCCATTTGTCGGAAAAGGAAATTCTCGAAAATCGTCCGTTTACGGACATTTACGAGATGTGGCTCGGCGGTGATCATTATAAATGGCGTTTGATGCGGAATTACGGCATTCCCGAACGGTTGATCACGGGCGACGCTTCCCATAAGGAAAAATTCGTCGCGTATTGTAAGGCGTTGTCTACGGCGTTCGGCAATCCGTTGTATCATTGGTCGCAAGCGGAATTGAAAGCGTATTTCAATTGCGAAATCGAAATCAACGAGGAGAACGCGGAACTCATTTGGAATTGGTGCAACGAGTATATTCGCTTGAACGCGCTTACGCCGCAGAAACTTATCGAAGGCTCGTTCGTCAAGCACCTGTATACCACCAACGAGGTGTTCGACGATTTATCGACGTTTGAAAAAATAGCGAAAAAAGGCTACGGATTTACGGTGAGCCCCGCTTTCCGCGCGGATAAGATCATGAATATCGAAGCGGCGAATTATAACGAGTTCGTGGCGCGCTTGGAGACGCAAACGCACGCGATTTCCGATTTGACGGACTTGGAAAACGCGCTCGAACAGCGTTTGACGGCTTTTTTGGCGGTCGGCGCGCGTGCAAGCGATATTTCCGTGGAGCGCGTATACGCCGTGCCCGAACGGGCGGATGCCGCGGCAGTGTTGGAAAAACGCAGACGGGGCGAGGAAATCACGGCTGTCGAGGCGGAAATTTTCAAGGGCTATTTGACCTATTTCCTGATGAAATTGTACGCAAAATATTCCGTTTGCACGGAATTGCATATCGGCGCGATGCGCAACAACAACGCGGAGATGTTGGAAAAACTCGGCTTGGATACGGGCTTTGACAGCATTTCGGACGAAAACAGCATTCGCGGTCTGTCGCGGCTTTTCGACCGTTTGAACAGCGAGCACGCTTTGCCGAAAACGATCGTGTTTAATCTGAACCCGAAAATGAACGCGGAGATTGTGGCGTTGCTCGGTTGCTTCCAGACGGACGAGGCGAAGGGTAAGTTGCAATACGGCGCGGCATGGTGGTTCTTGGATAATAAGGCAGGCATGGAAAAGCACTTGTCCGACTTGACGGCAACGGGGCATATCGCTACCTTTTTGGGAATGTTGACGGACAGCCGCTCCTTCCTTTCCTATCCTCGGCATCAATATTTCCGTCGGATTTTGTGCAACTATCTCGGCGGTTTGATGGAACGCGGCGAGATGACGAAGGACGAAACCCTCGTCGGCAAGGTGATACGGGGTATTTGCTTCCGCAACGCCGTGCGCTATTTCGGTATGTAAATAAAAACAGGCGGACGGCTCGTCCGACCTGCTTCGTGGGAAAAGCCGCTATTTGTCGGCTTTTTTCTTTTTGTCTTGCTTTTCTTCGGCGTTCGCCTCCGTCGGCTTCGGTTGCTTTAACTTTTCGTCGATATACTTTTCGACGCGCTCCTGCGCTTCGGCTTGCCCTTTGCGGACGAGCGCGCGCATTTTATAGCTGTTGGCGATGAGCAGCGCGCCGCCGATGCCGCCGATTGCAAGTCCGAGTGTGAATTTTTCCATAACGACCTCCTATCGGCAGTATGTACGTGCGGCAAGGAAAATATGCGTTAATGCGGCTTTTTGAAAAACGTGCGTAAAACGATAGACGGGAGAAAAGTTTTGTGCTATAATATCCCTATGACGACAAAACGAGCGATCGCCTTCGATATAGGCGGAAAAAGAATCGGGGTGGCGATTGCCGATCCCTTCAACGAATATGCCGTTCCGTGCGAAACGTACGTGCGCACGCGCGATTTGCAGGCGGACGTACGGGCGTTGATTGAAATTGCCGAGGGGCGCGGCGCAGGCGTAATCGTGTGCGGTTTGCCTTTTAACGCCGACGGCACGGAAAGCGTGCAGACGGAAAAAACGCGCGCTTTCACGGAAGCTTTGCGTAAAGCTACGACGTTGCCCGTGGAGCTGGAGGACGAGCGGTTCACGACGGCGGCGGCAAGGGAAACGCAAATTCAAGGCGGCGTAAAACTGCGCGAACGCAAGAAAACGATCGACTCGATCGCGGCGAGCTACATTTTGGAAAGTTATCTCGCGCGGAAAAAGAAAGAAAATAAAAAAGCGGAGGAGCTTAGTATGTATAACGAACAGGAAAACGAGATTTACGACGAAGAAGATCGTATTTTCGAGGTGGAGGCGGACGACGGCACGGTGGAGAAACTCTACCATATCGCGACCATCGAATATAGAGGCAACAAATATTGCTGTTTTCAAAAGGCAGAGCCGGAAACGGAGGAAGAAGAGGACGAGGTGATCATTTTCGCGCTGAAAGGCGAGGACGACGACGCCGTGTTGGAACCGTTGGAGGACGAACAGCTTTTGGACGAAGTCTTCGCGGAGTTTTGCCATCAATACGAAGAATACGAAAACAGCGAAGAAGCTTTGGAATTGGACGAGTAAGGGCAGGCGCGCGGAGATAATCGGGAGCGGCTTGGAGCAAAGCAAATGAAAAACGAGAACTTAAAACGCGTTTCGGGCGATATAGGCACGGCGATTGCGGCAGGGCTGCTCGTCGGGGCGGCGTATTATTTCTTCCAAAACAGCAACGGATTTGCGCCCGGCGGCGTGGGCGGCTTGGCGACGATTACCTATCATTTTATGACGAAACGCGGAATACAAATTTCGTGGGCGGTGCTTATGATGCTGTTTAACGCGCCGATTTTCGTTTTGGTCAGCGTTTTCGTCAACAGGCGGCTGGGATTGTTGCTGCTTTTGTACTTGGCGGTGCAATCGCTTTCGACGGAGCTGTTCGGCGCGTTGCATTGGAAGCCGTATTGCTACGAAAACAATCAAGAGGATTTCGAGATCGTGTTCGCGTGCATCGCGACGGGCGTTATTTCGGGATTGGGTTTTTCCATGATGTTGCGGCGTTTCGGCGCGAGCGGCGGCACGTACGCCATTTCCGCACTGATTAAAAAATGGCATCCGGCAACGAATATCGCTTATGTTTCTTTTTGGATGGACAGCAGTGTGGTGGGGATTGCTTTTTTTGTCTACGGCAGGAAGATTACGCCTGTAATTTGTACGCTTATAAACTTATTCATCGCGAACACGGTGGTCGATAATCTGCTTGCAGGCATAAAAAACGGCTACAAATTCGAGATTGTCACCGACAGCCCGAACGAGCTGTCTGCCGAGCTGATCGAAAAGTTGGGGCACGGCGTGACGGAGATCCGCACGCACGGTATGTATTCGGATACGGACAAATACATGTTGGTGTGCATTATCCGCAAAAAGCAAGTGGGTACGATGATGAAAATTATCAAAAAGTACCAAGGCACGTTTGCCAGCGTTACGAAAGTCAACGAAGTGTTCGGAAAGTTCCGATAAGCCTCGGCGCGTAAGCGGAAGGAGCGCGAATTATGAAAATTATTGAAAAAATCAAAGAAAAATCGCAAAATTTATTTGAAAAACCGTCCGTTACCATTGCTTTTTTGGGCGATAGCGTAACGCAGGGGTGTTTTGAAAACTATCTGATAGACGAAAAGACCATGCAGACGGTATTCGATTATAAAAGCGCGTATTCGACGCGTGTGCGAGAAATTTTGAATTTTTTATACCCCGACGCGCAGATTAACGTGATTAATTCGGGAATTAGCGGCGACGGTGCGGTTCGGGGCGCGGAACGCTACGAACGGGACGTTTCCGCGTATTCGCCCGATTTGGTGGTCGTTTCGTACGGCTTGAACGATAGCTGTTCGGGCAAGGACGGGTTGGCGGCTTACGGCGAAGCGTTGTCGCGAATTTTCGAGAAAACGCAAAAAGACGGCGCGGAGTGCATATTTTTGACGCAAAATTATATGTGCGAAAAAAGAAGTCCGCATTTACGGGAGGAGCTGTTCCGCGCTTGCGCCGACAGCTTTTCCGATATTCAGCGAAGCGGCGTATTGGACGAATATTTCGAGGAAGCGAAAAGGCGTTGCCGCGCGTACGGCGTTCGCGTATGCGACGTGCGTTCGGCGTGGGCGAAAATGTCGAACGGCGGCGTGGACGTGACGGAGCTTCTTGCGAATAAGTTGAACCACCCCGTGCGTGAAATGCACCGCTACATGGCAATAAAACTCGTCGAAACGATGTTTGAGTAATCGCCGCGGAACGCAAGCTCTTTTTCGGAAGCGTCACGCGGCGAAAAAAAACAATTTTTTTAAAAAAACTTAAAAAATTTCAAAATATTTCCTGAAAACTATTGACAAATTTCGCATATTGTTGTAGAATGAAAATAAGTAATTGGTTTGAAATCGCCCGTGGGCGATTTTTGCCACGCGTTATAGAACAAGGCTAAAAGCCTATAACGCGTGGCAAAAAAAAGACTTATTCCGGCATTAGGTTGACGGTATGGTGAATCAGCCCATAGGAGAGGAGATGTGTGAGAAAAGGCAGCGGCTTTGCGCGAAGGGGGCGTAAAGCCGCTGTTCTTTTTTTTGGCGGCGGCTTTTTGTTGTGCGGCGTGAACATGCCGTGTCGCTCTCGCCGTCAGGTAGAACCTCTACCATGCCTTGTCGTTGCGAGGCGCGAATGTGCCGCGGCAATCTCCGCCGTCAGGCGGAAACGGAGGTAGGCGTTCGGCTCGCGTTCCGCGGACTTTTTAAGGACGTAACGACGGAGTGCGAGCGGCTTCGCGTGCGAGGGGATTATTCTACGCGCATATAATAGTGAAAATATACGAAAAAAATCGCGTTTTTTGTTCAAAATGAGAAAAAATGCAAAAACGGGTAGAAAATTTTGCAAAAGGGTATTTACAAATTCGTCAGAATGTGGTAAACTATGGGAAAACGAAAAATCGGTGTATTATAAACGCGCGTGGCGGCTTCGAGAAGTTTTGCGGCGACGGCGTTTACGAACGTGCGAACAGAGGTAAAAAGTGGAAAGAATCGGCATTATTGATTTAGGATCGAATACGGCGCGGCTCGTTATCGTGGATATGTTCACGGAAGGGCATTATATGGTCGCGGACGAGTTGAAAGAAAGCGTTCGTTTGGGACAGGATATGGATAGGGACGGCTTCTTGAAGCCGCAACGCATTGCGGAAACGATAAAAACGTTGAAAATGTTTAAGCGACTTTGCGACGCACGCAACGTGGATCGCATTATCGCGGTCGGTACGGCGGCGGTGCGTCGCGCGAAGAACCAACGTTCTTTCCTCGACGAGATTCAAGTGAGTTGCAATATCACCATTCGCGTGTTGTCCGAAGAGGAGGAGGCTTTTCTCGTTTATCGCGGCGTAATCAATTCCATGGATATTCCCAAAGGCTTGATTTTGGAAATCGGCGGCGGCAGTACGAAGATTATTTATTACAACCGCAGAAACGTGCTCGGTTATTCGGTGTTGCCTTTCGGGGCGGTGACGCTCACCGATCTTTTCGCGAGCGACGCTACGCCCGAAGAGTCTGCGGCGCACGTGGAGGAGTTCTTCACGGAGCAATTGAAAAAGCTGCCTTGGCTTTCGGAAGTCGATCCCGAAGCGCAGATGATCGGTGTGGGCGGTTCGTTCCGTAATTTGTTCAAAATCAGCAAACTCGTACGGAAATATCCGTTGGATCTCGTGCATAATTATAAGCTTGCGACGGAAGATTTCACGGGAATTTACGATATGTTGAAAGTGCTGGACGTGGACAAGCGTAAAAAGATTAAGGGGCTTTCCCCTGCGCGCGCGGACATTATGCCGGCGGCAATGGCGATTATGAAAGCGTTCTTTTCCTATATGCATATCGAACAGTTCACGATCGGCGGTTGCGGCTTGCGCGAGGGACTTATGGTGAACTACGCGTTGCCTTTGACGCAGGAGAAGCCGATTTCCGACGTTTTGACCTATTCCTTGGATAGGCTGGTGAAGTTTTACGGGTGCGACGCGAAGCACGTGGAGCACGTTATGCAGCTTGCCGTGCAGTTATTCAAGCAGTTGCGCGTTTTGCATAAATTCCCCCGTCAATATCTTAAAATTCTGAAAATTGCGGCAGGCTTGCACGATTGCGGCATGACCGTGCAGTATTATCATCACGCAAAACACAGTTGGTATACGATCTTAAATTCCGCGATTTACGGCGCGACGCACCGCGAGATCGTGTTGGCTGCGTTCGTGGCAGGCTGTCATAACCAAGAGGAGATTCCCCTCGGCGAATGGCAGAAGTATAAGGATATCGTTTGGGAAGACGATCTGGACGCCGTCAAGAAGCTCGGCGTGCTGTTGCGCGTTGCGGAGAGTTTGGACAGAACGCATTGCGGCGTAGTGACGGGCTTGAATTGCGACGTGCTCGGCGATTCCGTTATTATGAAAACGATTGTCGCAGGCGACGCGGCGTTGGAAATTCGCGACGCGGAAAGCGCGAATCCCGAATTTAAGAAAGCGTTCCGTAAAAATTTGGAAATTTTGTAAGCAGGTTGCCGCTCTTCCCGTGCGAATTGCGAGGCGGAGCGGCTCTTTTTAGCCGCGCGTAGTTGGCGCGGCGTAATTTCATGCAGGAGAGATTGTACATGACGAAATGGATTTTGGCGAGTGCGTCGCCGCGGCGTAAAGAACTGTTGGCGGAGCTTCTTCCCGAATTTGAAACGATAGCCTCTACGGCGGACGAAAAGACGGAAAAGCCGCTTTCGCCGAAGGCTTTGGTGAAACTTTTGGCGACGCGCAAAGCGCGAGAAGTTGCGGAACGCCCCGAAAACGAGGGCGTATGCGTAATCGGTGCGGACACGGTGGTGGCGTTCGGGAAAGAGATCCTCGGGAAACCGAAGGACGAGGCGGACGCGTTTCGTATGCTTAAAATGCTGTCGAGGAAAAAACACACGGTGTATACCGGCGTGTGCGTATGCGTTTGTCGGGACGGGAAAACGGTGTGCAAAACGCAAGCGGCAAAGACCGCGGTCTATTTCAACGGCTTATCCGACGAGTGGATACGGGCGTATATCGCAGGCGGTTCGCCGATGGATAAGGCAGGCGCGTACGGCATTCAGGACGGCGGCTTGGCGGCGCGTATCCGCGGCAGCTATTCCAACGTCATCGGGTTGCCGTTGGAACTTTGCGAAAGAATGATACAGCCGTTTCTTAACGAATAATTTGCACTCGTCGCATACCTGCCCCGTGCAATTTCTGTATTGGAGGAAATTATGATCAAGCTTGCGATAGACTTGGGTTCGTCCATGACGAAGATCAGCCGTGCGGATACGAACAGCGGTATCGTATTGGCAGAGCCGTCCTGCGTGGCGGTTGTCGGCGAGGACGCGGAAATAAAAGCAATCGGCAAAGACGCAAAAAGCCTCATCGGGAAAACGGCGGAATTTACCCGTATCGTGTATCCCGTTTACGAAGGGGTTATCGTTGATATGCGTCTTGCGACGGAAATGTTGAAAAAATTTCTTTCCCGTATCGGTATCAAGGCGGGGTTGCTTCGTCGTACGCAAGTTTTGATGAGCGTTCCTTGCGGCATCGGAGAGGAACAGCTTTCCGCGTACGCAACGCTCGCCGAAGAGTGCGGCTTGCGCAAGGTGCGTTTCGTGGAACAGCCGTACTTGGCTGCCCTCGGGGGCGGCGCGGTACTCGCGGAGAGCGATCCGATTTTCTGCTTGGACATCGGCGGCGGCGTTTCCAACGCGGCGGTGATTTCGGGCGACGGGATTATCGCAGGGGTGTCCTTTAATATCGGCGGCAACAATATGGACGCGAATATTATTTCCAAAATCGTCAACAATCACAAGCTGCTTATCGGCGCGTTGACGGCGGAAAAAATCAAAAACGGTATCGGCACGCTTTCGCCGACGGCGCTCGGCACGATGGTGGCGGAGGGCAGTTCTACGGAGAATTGTCAACCGAAAGCGGCTTCCGTGCAAGCGGCGGAGCTGACCGATTGTATTCGCGTATATGTCAATAAGATTGTGGAATACGCCACGGGGGTGCTTTGGCGGTTGCCTGCGGAGGTCGCGGCGGCGGTGAACCGCAACGGCGTATATCTTTCGGGCGGATTGATGAAGCTTCCTTATATGCCGCAATATATCGGCGCGAAATTGGATATGCGTTTCCGCGTGGACGAAGAGCCGCAGTACGCTACGGTGCTCGGCGGCGGTATGCTGTTGCGCGATAAGGAGCTGTTGAAACGCTTCGAAAAGCATAACGATTAGTCGTTGCGTGCGTGCGGCGTTCCTTGCGCTTATGGTGCAATTCGTATAAAAAACTTTTTTAGCAGGCGAAAAAAGCCTGCTATTTTCTTTTTGTATGGGAGCTATCGAAAAAAATAATAAAAAAACGCAAAAAATTTTTCAAAAACCCCTTGACAAACGAAAAATTTATGTTATAATATAGGTACAAAAGATAGAAAACGACAGAAAATGTTGGGAGCTATCAAAAAACGATTGAGGAACTACCGATGCACGATTAAATAGAGAGCCGATTCGGGTGAGTTGGCAAAGTGCCGCAGGGACGCGGCGAAAGAAAAAGGAAAAGGAGGGTACGAAAAGCGATGATTCCTTCCCACAGTGAGGCGAATGCCTGAAACGCTTTAACAGGCAAATACGTGTAGGAGGTAACGAAAATGTTCGTAACGAGCTTTCGTAAACTTGAAGAACGGGAGGATACTCCGACGTACACGTAACTCGACCGACGGGAGTCGGACGGAATTTTGTTAAAGGAGGTACGGAGCAATGATTTCATTACAAACGGGAAAACGGTACTTTAACAAAGAAGACAAAGCGAGGTAACAGTCCAATGAACTTTGCAGGTAACGAACGCAGATAAGTATATATCCGTAAAGAATAGCGGAAATTTGTCCGCACGCGAAATTAAGTTCGAAAAGAAACGGATAGAGTTGAGTAAAAGCGCGTTCTTACAACTGAATAACGAAAAGATATCCCCTTCGCCGATGGACGGAGGGGTATTTTGTCGGCGGTTTGCAAAATTTTCGGAAAAATTTTTTCGCGGATATTGACATTTGGTGCGTCGTGTAGTATAATATGCGTACAGTATAAACAAGGGCAATCCCTTGAAAGGAGCTAAGTGGCAGTATGTTACATTCGTTATTGATAAGCACGGGCGGCGTCGTTGCAATCGTGATTGCGATTGTCGTCGTGTTGGCGATCATTGTTATCGCATGGTGGATAAAGACGCGCAACGCGTTCGTGCAGTTGAAAAACAAGGTGGAGGAAGCGTGGGCGACGATCGACGTTTTCCTGAAAAAACGTTTCGATTTAATCCCCAATCTCGTTGCGACGGTGAAAGGGTATGCCAAGCATGAAAGCGAAACGCTGGAAAAGGTCGTCGCGGCGAGAAATCTTTCCGCAGGTGCAAAAACGGTGGAGGAGAAAATGTCCGCGGCGAACAACTTGACGTCCTCGTTGCGTACCTTCTTTACGGCGGTTTCCGAAAGCTATCCCGATTTGAAAGCGGACCGCCATTTCCTCGACTTGCAATCGCAGCTCAAAAATATTGAGAGCGAGTTGGAGAGTTCGCGTCGCTATTATAACGGCGTCGTTAAGAGCTTTAACACGAAGTTGGAGCTGTTCCCTGCGAATATCGTCGGTAAACGCATGGGCGCGGAGTACGTCAAGAAAAACTATTTCGAGCTGGACAGCGAAGCGGAACGTCAAAACGTTCGGGTGGAATTTTAAGGAAAAGGTATGAAAACGTTTTCAAAAGTCGTGGGCGCGAGGTTCTCGCGCCTGTCGTCGCTTTTTATCGCCCTGCTCGCATTGTTTTTTCTGTTTTCGTGGAATACGGGGAACGGTGGGGGCAGGTATGCGACGAATACGATAAATGCGGCGGCTGATATAGGCGACGCGATCGAAGTGTCGCAGTATGTCGTCGATATGACGATTTTACAAAACCGAAAAATCGAAGTGCGGGAACGGATCACGGTGCGCTTTTTGCGTTCGGACTTGACGAGCTTTTATCGAAGCTTGCCTATGGACGGCGCGCGCTATTCCGATATTCAGGCGAGTTGCGAAGGGAACGCGGACTTTTCCTATAACGTCGCCTCCAATCCCGATACCGACCGTATGTTGGATATCAATTGCGTGGGCGGCGTTCGAAAAGGGCGTACGTGGACGTATGCGATCGGCTATACCATGGAGCAGGGGACGAATAAGAAGCAAGACGGCATGATCATAGACGTTGTCGGTTTTGGCTGGACCGTACCTCTGCACGACGTGCAAGTGACGGTGCATTTCCCCACAACACCGACGGGTGTGTCTGTTGCCGACGGTTACGGCAATATTATGAGCGCGTTAGATGAAAACAGCCCCATGCAATGGGCGTGGACGGGCGATACGCTGGAAATTTCGGCGGACGTTTTGGAGTTGCAAACGATTGAGGACGAAAAAATAGTCCGCGGTATCACCGTGGAATTCGCGCTGCCCGAGGGGATATTGCGCTCCTATACGCAAAGCCGTATTTTCACCGACGATTTATGGTATATCGCTTTGCTCGCGGCGGCGTTTTTGGCGGCTTCCGTTGCGTTGCTGTTTGCTACGCGCCGTCGGCAAGAGCCGATCGTCGTCGTCAACGTCAAACCGCCTAAGGGTATGGATCCGTTGAAAATGGGAAAGTGGCTGGACGGCACGGCGGATAGCGAAGACGTCACGTCGATGTTGTACTATTTCGCCAACGAAGGGTATTTGCGCATCGACTTATCCGATACGGACGATCCGTTGCTCGTCAGCCTTGTGGAGGCGTTGCCGCCGACGGCGAACGTTTATGAAAAAACGTTGTTCGACGGATTGTTCGAGGGCGCGGACGAAGTGGAGGACGGCGCGCCGAACGGCGGTATACGGCAGGTGCGCGTTTCCAAAACGGCAGGCAAGTTTTACGAATGTTCGCAAACGGCGATAAAGCAAGTTCCGCCGCACCCTGCCATGTATAAAAAGCGTTCCGTCGTCGGTTACGTCGGCGGCGCGTTGCTCGGTTTTCTCGTCGCGCTGATTACGCCGTTTTTGGCCGGTTTGCGTATCGGCGGCGGTTATCGGTATTTTATGGGCGGCTTTATGCTCGTTCCGCTTGCTGGCGTTGCTTTTTTGGGCTATGTAACGGAGAATTACCGCTATAAATGGAAGAAGGGCGCGCGCGTCGGAATGCGCCTTACGCAATGGGCGATCGCGTTGCTGGCTTCGTTGCTTTTTGTTGTATTTTTCGCGGAGTTTATATTGACGGGCTTTGAAAAAGCGTTGATTTGCGTTGCGGCTTTCGGTTGTTGCATGATCACGCAGAGCGCGCTTTCCCGTACGGACGAGTATCTGAAAGCGTTGCAAGATATTCTCGGTTTTAAGGATTTTATCGTCTACACCGAAGCGGATAAATTGGAAGAAATGCTGAAAATCGATCCTTCGTTGTATTATCGCGTGCTTCCGTACGCGCAGGTGCTCGGCGTGACGGATGTGTGGGAGCATAAGTTCGAGAAATTGCTCGTTCGGCCGCCCGTTTGGTCGTCGGGTATGGATGTGACGGTGTTCGATTATATGCTGCTCAATCGCTGTATGCGTCGTAGCATGGCGCAAGCATGGGCGCACGCGGCGTCGGCGGCAGGCGGCACTCGCGTAAGCGGCTTGGGCGGAGGCGGACATTTCGGCAGCTTTGGCGGCGGCGGTTTCGGCGGCGGAGGCGGTGGTGCGCGTTAAGCCGCTACCTACCCCCAAAAGCAAGCTCTGCTTGCGTAATCCAAGGTCAAGGAACATAGTTCCTTGTGGGGTGCAGGGGCAACGCCCCTGAGAACTTCCAACGCCGCTACGCGGCGTTCGGGCGTAGCCCTATGCCTCTAAAAGCAAGCTCTGCTTGCGTTCTCAACGCCGCTACGCGGCGTTCGGGCGTAAGCCCTATTCCCTCTAAAAGCAAGCTCTGCTTGCGTTCTCAACGCCGCCACGCGGCGTTCGGGCGTAAGCCCTATACCTCTAAAAGCAAGCGAAGCTTGCGTTCTCAACGCCGCCACGCGGCGTTCGGGCGTAAGCCCTATTCCCTCTAAAAGCAAGCTCTGCTTGCGTTCTCAACGCCGCCACGCGGCGTTCGGGCGTAAGCCCTATACCTCTAAAAGCAAGCGAAGCTTGCGTTCTCAACGCCGCTACGCGGCGTTTCGGCGGCGAAAGCCGCTTTTTTTTTGTTTTGCCGACCAAAGCCGTCGCGGATAAATAAAATTCTTGCATACGGCGCATACTATCTCGGCGAGAAAATAAGCGCGAACGGTTTGTACGTGTGTACCATGTACGCGTTGAGGGAGGGAAACGTCATGCTGAACAGACGGGAAAACGAGGTGATGAACGCCATATATACGCTTTGTCGCGATAAAGGCGTTTGCTTGATTTCCCCGTCGGAACTTCTGGACTTATTGCCGCATAAAAAGCGTTGCAGCGAAGAACAGTTAGAACGCATTTTAAGCGAGCTGTCTTTGGACGATTATTTTCAGTTGCTTTCTTCCGAACGAAAAGGGGAGAAAATGTACGTCATTTCCTTGCGCGCCAACGGCTACGCCTATAAACGCGGCTACGTGCAAATGCGACGGGACGTGGCTTTGCGGTTGACGTGGGCAATCCTTTCCGCCGTCGTGGCGTTTGCCGTCGGCTTGATTTTGAAGAGGATATTTTGAAAAAAGCCGTGCATTTCGTTTACTTTTTCGGGCATGTGTGCTATAATATACAAACAAATGTTTGATAAAAACGGAGGGACGAGAATGGGGTTTACGTTGCATGCGCCGTTCACGCCGACGGGCGATCAGCCGCAGGCGATAGAAAAATTGACGGAAGGGGTGTTGGACGGTATCCGCACGCAGGTATTGGTCGGCGTGACGGGCAGCGGCAAGACGTTTACGATGGCGAACGTCATTAAAAACGTCGGCAGACCTACCCTTGTCATTGCGCATAATAAAACTTTGGCGGCGCAGCTTTGCAACGAGTTTCGGGAGTTCTTCCCCGAAAACCGCGTGGAGTATTTCGTTTCCTACTACGATTATTATCAACCGGAGAGCTATATCCCGTCCACGGACACGTATATCGAAAAAGATCTGTCGATGAACGACGAAATCGATAAATTGCGCAACAGCGCGACTTGCGCGCTCATGGAACGCGAGGACGTCATCGTGGTGGCTTCCGTTTCCTGCATCTACGGCTTGGGCGCGCCCGAAGAGTATTTTCGGCTTTCCGTGTCGTTGCGGCCGGGGATGGAGTGGGAACGCAACGCTTTGATGCGGAAACTTATCGAGCTGCAATACGCGCGCAACGACGTCGATTTCAAACGCGCCACTTTCCGCGTACGCGGCGACGCTTTGGAGATTTTTCCCGCTTCCAATTCCGAAGTGGCGATCCGCGTGGAGTTTTTCGGCGACGAGATCGAAAAATTGTACGAAGTGGAAGCCGTGACGGGTAACCGTCTGCACGAATTGTCGCACGCGGCGATTTTCCCTGCCAGCCAATACGCCGTCGGCACGGAGAAGTTGCGCGGCGCGTTGTCGATGATCGAAGAAGATTTGCGCGGCGAAGTGCGCGCGTTCGAGGCGGAGGGTAAAATTTTGGAAGCGCAACGCCTGAAACAGCGCACGGAACACGATTTGGAGATGATGCGCGAGATCGGGTATTGCAGCGGCATTGAAAATTACAGCCGTTATTTCGACGGCAGACAGCCGGGTATGCCTTCGTTTACCTTGCTCGATTATTTCCCGTCGGGAAAATTTCTCGTTTTTATAGACGAGAGTCACATGACGATTCCGCAAATACGCGCCATGTACAACGGCGATTTGGCGCGCAAAAAAAACCTCGTCGAATACGGTTTTCGTATGCGGTCCGCTTACGATAATCGTCCGTTGACTTTTGCCGAGTTCGACGCGCGTGTGCCGCAGCTGATCTGCGTTTCCGCAACGCCTGCCCCGTACGAGTTGGGGGAGGCGGGGCAAGCCGTCGAACAGTTGATTCGTCCGACGGGGCTGCTCGATCCGAAAATCGAAGTTCGGAAAACGCACGGGCAGATAGACGACTTGCTTTCGGAAATACGGAATACGGTAAACGACGAGGGCAGGGTTTTAATCACCACGCTGACGAAGCGTATGGCGGAGGAGCTTACCGACTACTTAAAAGAGCACGGCGTCAAGGTGAAATATATGCACAGCGACGTGGACACGTTGGAGCGTATCGATATTATCAACGGTTTGCGATTGGGCGAGTTCGACGTGCTTTGCGGCATCAATCTTCTTCGCGAGGGCTTGGATATGCCCGAAGTGAAATTGGTGGCGATATTGGACGCGGACAAGGAAGGCTTTTTGCGGAGCGATACCGCTTTGATACAAACGATAGGCAGGGCGGCGCGGAACAGCGAAGGACGGGTAATTATGTATGCGGACGTAATCACCGACAGTATGCGCCGCGCCATCGACGAAACCGAACGGAGGCGTAGCGTGCAGGACGCTTATAATAAGGCGCACGGAATCGTGCCGAAAACGATCGTCAAAGAAGTGCGCGCTACCTTGAATATCACGAAGAAAAAATCGAGCGAGGAGATCAAAATGCAGGATATCCCCGACGAAATAGAAAAATTGAAAGCACTTATGCGCGTGGCGAGCGGTCAATTGGATTTTGAACGCGCCATTGAAATTCGCGAGAAGATAGCCGAGCTGAAAATGCGGCTGAGAAAAGCACAAAAGTAAAAAAACAAGGCGGCATGTATGCGTTGAAAGGCATATATGCGAAAAAGTTTTCGGGAGAAAGGAAGATAAAAACATGCAGGAAGAAATTATCGTTAAAGGCGCAAAAGAAAACAATTTGAAAAACGTGGACGTGCGGATACCGCGGAATAAGTTGACGGTGTTTACGGGCTTATCGGGGAGCGGAAAATCCACCCTCGCGTTCGACACGATCTTTGCCGAGGGACAGCGGCGGTACGTGGAGAGCCTTTCTTCGTACGCGCGGCAGTTCTTGGGGCAAATGGAGAAACCGGACGTGGAGAGTATCGACGGATTGTCGCCGGCGATTTCCATCGATCAAAAAACGACTTCGCGCAATCCGCGCTCCACGGTCGGCACGGTGACGGAGATATACGATTATTTTCGTTTGCTGTTTGCGCGGATCGGCACGCCGCATTGCCCGAAGTGCGGCAGGGAAATTCGGCGGCAAACGGTGGACGAAATTTGCGATCGCGTGATG
Organism: uncultured Clostridia bacterium; assembly: GCA_964459515.1. Lineage (GTDB taxonomy): Bacteria > Bacillota > Clostridia > Christensenellales > Borkfalkiaceae > Scatosoma. Next base: position 24,800 of record CAYWML010000006.1, read on the forward strand.
GCGATGCCCGAGGGAAGTAAAATTCTCGTCAACGCCCCCGTCGTGCGCGGCAGAAAGGGGGAGTACGTAAAGGAGCTGAACGGCTTTAAGAAAAGCGGCTACGGGCGCGTGAAGATAGACGGCATCGTTTACGATCTGCAAGAGGAAATCAAACTGGAAAAGAACGTCAAGCATACGATTTCCGTCGTCGTCGATCGCTTGATCGTAAAACCGACGGTGCAAAAGCGATTGACGGACAGTTTGGAAGCGGCGTTAAAGCTTGCCGACGGGTTGGTAATTATCGATTGCGACGGCAAGGAGGAACTGTTCTCCGTCAATTACGCCTGCCCCGATTGCGGCGTATCGTTGGAGGAAATCGAGCCACGCTTGTTTTCGTTCAACACCGTATACGGCGCGTGTCCCGTCTGTTCGGGGTTGGGCTTTAAGCAGTTCGTCGATCCCGATTTGATTTGTCCCGACAAGACGAAAACCTTGCGCGAGGGCGCAATGCGCGTTACGGGTTGGAACTTAGGTTCGACGTCCATGGCGCTCATGGAGTTGAGCGCGTTGGCGAAAGCGTACGATTTTTCTTTGGACGTGCCCGTGCAGGAGCTGCCGAAAGAAGTGTACGATATTTTGATGTACGGCAGCGACAGAGCGGTGGATATGCACTACCAAACCCGTTCTTTTTCGGGGAGTTTCAAAAAGACGTGGGAAGGCTACGTCAACAACCTGCAACGCCGTTACGGCACGACGACTTCGGACGGCGTAAAAAGCGACATAGAACGCTTGATGCGGAACGCGCCTTGCGACGCTTGTCACGGAAAACGATTGAAAAAAGAAGCCCTGTCCGTTTTGGTAGGCGGAAAAAACATTTGGGAATTGTGCGAATTGTCGGTGGATAAACTCTGCGATTTTATGGACGAATTGTCCGCTTCCCTCACGCATACGCAACATTTGATCGCCGACGCGATTATCAAGGAAATCGACAGCCGTTTGGGCTTTTTGCGCAACGTGGGGCTGAACTATCTTACGCTTACCCGTTCGGCGGCGACGTTGTCGGGCGGCGAAAGTCAGCGTATTCGCTTGGCTACGCAAATCGGTAGCGCGTTGACGGGCGTTTTGTATATCTTGGACGAGCCGAGCATCGGCTTGCACCAGCGCGACAACGAAAAGCTTTTGAATTCGTTGAAGGGCTTGCGCGATTTGGGCAATACGCTTATCGTCGTAGAGCACGACGAGGATACGATACGGGCGGCGGATTATATCGTGGATATAGGACCGCGCGCGGGGGTGCACGGGGGCGAAGTGGTGGCGTGCGGCACGCAGGCGCAGATCATGGCGGAGCCGCGTTCGATCACGGGGGATTTTCTTGCAGGGCGTAGAAAAATCGAAGTGCCTGCCGTGCGGAAAGCTCCGTCGGATAAATGGTTGCGCTTGTATGGTTGCCGTCAGAATAACTTGAAAAATATCGACGTGCAAATTCCCGTCGGGTTGATTACGGCGGTTACGGGCGTTTCGGGCAGCGGAAAATCCAGCCTCGTCAACGAAATCGTCTATCCGCTGTTGGCGAATAAACACAACGGTGCGAAACACGCGCTCGGCAAATACGATCGCGCGGAGGGCGTGGAGTATTTCGATAAGGTAATCGCCATCGACCAATCGCCGATCGGCAGAACGCCGCGCAGTAATCCGGCTACGTATACGGGCGTGTTCAATGCCATACGCGATTTGTTCGCGGCTACGCCCGACGCCAAGGAGCGCGGCTACAAGGCAGGAAGGTTCTCGTTCAACGTTTCGGGGGGCAGGTGCGAACATTGCTTCGGTGACGGTATCATTAAGATAGAAATGCACTTCCTGCCGGATATTTTCGTGCCTTGCGAAGTGTGCGGCGGCAAGCGATATAATCGCGAAACGTTGGAAGTGCGGTATAAGGGCAAGAGTATTGCCGACGTTTTGGATATGACCGTGGAAGAGGCGTGCGCGTTTTTCCAAGCCGTGCCGAGTATCTACAACAAGATAAAAACGCTCAACGAAGTGGGGTTGGGGTATATCAAGTTGGGGCAAAGCTCCACCACGCTTTCGGGTGGCGAAGCGCAACGCGTGAAGCTTGCGACGGAGCTTTCCAAACGCTCCACGGGCAAGACTTGCTATATTTTAGACGAGCCGACGACGGGTTTGCACAGTTACGACGTGGATAAACTGATAAAAATTTTATTGCAATTGCGCGAAGGCGGCAACACGGTATTGTTGATAGAGCACAATTTAGACGTGATCAAAACGGCGGATTACATTCTCGATTTAGGTCCGGAAGGCGGCAACGGCGGCGGCACGATCGTTTGCACGGGCACGCCCGAAGAAGTGGCGCGCGTACAAAATAGCTACACGGGGCAGTTTTTGAAGAAGATATTGCCGCAAACCGTTCGCTCGTAAGCCTTTCTTTTGCTTGCGTTTCTAACGCCGCAAGGCGTTCCACGCGGCGACAGCCGCGCCTTATCTGCATAAAAGCAGGCTATGCCTGCGCTGTAACGCCGCGTTCGCGGCGTTTTTACGGCGAAAAAAACCAAAGCGTTTTGCTTTGGTTTTTTCTTTTTCGTCAGGCTTTGCAAAGCCGTCTTATATATCGTCTTTCCCGTAAGGAAATTTTGCCGTCCAACGCGGTGACGCATAAACAGAGCGTAATAACGTCCCTTTGCAAATCTTCGTCCAAGCTTCCCAGCACGCACGCCATTTCGCGCGTGTATTCGCCGACGAGCTTTCTTGCGCCCGCTTGCGAAAATCCTTCTTTGACCGATTGAAAATCGAAATCGTACCCGAACGCGCGGATAAGCGCGGGATAGATCAACAGATACTCCCGTTCGTCCAGCTTGCCGTCGGCGACGACCGAACCGACGATAAACCCTGCCAACGCCTCCACGGGGCGCACTTCGCGCAAGTCGAGCAAGCGCAACTTCGTCAACACGACGACGGACTTTTCGGCGAGTAGCAAACCGCGCTCTGCCGCGCTCAATTTTTCATATTCGTTGCATAATTTTCTGAACTCAAACATTTTTGCCCCTCCTCGTTACAACGGCAAATCTTTTTTCGTGAACACAGCAGAACCTGCGATATAGCCGACGATGCCGAGTACAGCCAAAATGACGAGTTTCCACACGAACGTACCCGTGCCGTCCATGATCGAAATCACGTCGAAGAGGGAAATCACGGTGACGTAATTGAAGTTATTCAACGCCGAGAGGCGTACCACGGACGGAATGACGGGACTGCCGAACAAGCCCAGCATGGCTGCGACGAGCGCGAAAATACTCAATCCGCCGCCGATTGCCATGGAATGTTTGCTGCGGTCGAAATAACAGGAGGTGAAGAAGCAAAGCCCCGACAGCGCGAACAGCACGAGGAACGCGCCGAGATTCAGCAAAATCAATTTTCCGTACGTCAACGCGACTTCTTTCGTGACGATTGCCAAGCATACGCACCCCGTGATCGTCGTCAACACGAACATGGCGAAAAGCGAACCGATCAAATACAACGCTTGCGTAAACACGACAGTGACGCGTTTCGTCGAGGTGGAGAGCACGTACGCCATAGAGCCGCTGTCTACTTGCCCTGCGACGAGGTTGTTGGAAACCATGATCATGTAGATAATCGGCAACAAAATGCCTGCGAGTTTATAGAAGATCGAACCGACGACGAGGGTGTACAAATCGGCTTTTCCGATCTCCTCCAACGCTTCCGAAACCGCGCTCGGCAACGTGGAAAGGAAGCTTGCGGAAATATCTGCGGTCAATTCCTGCATTTTTTCCGTTATCGCCGCGGCGTAAGCGGCTTCATCGGCAAATTCGCCTTTTGCGTAGGCTTCCGCCAAGAGTTCCGTTTCGTATTCCGCACGCGCTCGGAATGTGACGACGGCGGTCTTTGCCATATTTTTAATCGAAGCGTAGGTATACCCGAAAGAAGCGTATTTTTCTTCCGTCACGCCGTACGAGGACAACGCTTCCGTCATCAGCCGCACGTTTTCCGCTTTCGTCATATTGCCTGCGAGGAATACGGCGGCGCATTCCGCCGCGCGCGTTTCCCGATATTCCGCGCGTTCCGCGGAAGCGAGGAAATCGGTCGCGTTGCCTGCGGCGATATGTTGCGCGAGGGATACGACGTCGTACGCCTCGGGGATCGGCTCTCCGTTTTCCGTATAGAACTCGTCGAACATGCCGTCGGGATTCAGCGTATACATAACGCTGCCGAGCATTTCCTGCGCTTCGGCGGAGTCCGCCGCATAACCTGCCGTTTCGGCGCGTTGCGTCACGTACGCCTGCAAATCTTCGCAAGCCTCCGCATACGCCGCCGCCAACGCTGTTTCCTGCAACAGAGGGGACTGCGCCTGCCACGCTTCCGTGGCGGCAAGCAATTCCGTTTCTGTTGCGAAATCGTCGCTTTTCGGCATGGCGTTCGCCCAATCGGTTATCGCCTGCGCGTAGCTCGTGCCCGCTTGCGTTTGCAATGTGGGCGCGCTATCCTGCCAAATCGTCATAGCCGCGGCGTATGCCTCGTCCGAAGCGAACGCGGCGCGCTTCGGCATTTGCGCGTACCAAGCGAGATAGGAAAGGGTATCGGTTGCGTTTTCCGTGAAAAGCTCGTCGAAGCGCTTCGTTCCGTCCGTCGCTTCGGCATAGTAGGAAAGCGCGCGTTTCTCCATTTGCGCGTCCACCTCTTTGGTGATGATCGTATCTTGTATGGAATTGCGCACTTCGCCGATATTGCCGTTTCCGGAAATCAGCATGACGCACGCCAACATGAAACAAACGGCGAAAGTGATGATCGTCCACATCGTCCCGTTTGCCTTGCAGGACTGTTTGAATAAAGCTTTACTGAACATGGTATTATTTTTCTCCTTGCGATTGATTTTTGGCTTGTTGTTCGAACAAGATTTTTTTGAAGTGCATTTCCAGCGTATAGGGTAGCTCGGAAATAAACTTGACGTTGTAATTTTTCAGCACGCCGAGCAGGCGCGCCGTATCGGCGGCGGCAATCCGTATCGTCACTTGGTCGTATTGCTCCTGCAAGCGCAACTTTTCGTAGTCCTCTTGCAAAAAGCGGAGATAGTCGGCTTTCGTGTGAAATTCTATCTTAAAATCTTTTACGGGGCGGCAACGAATGCTTTGCATATCGCACACGTCGGCGATGCGCCCGTCGTTGATAAGAGCGACGCGGTCGCAGGTCTTTTCCAGCTCGTCAAAGCTGTGGCTGCTCATAAAAATCGTCTTGCCTTTGCGGTGTTCCTCTTGAATGATTTCGAGAAAAGTCGCGCGCATCAACGGATCTAAGCCCGTTGTCGGCTCGTCTAAAATGATAATCGGCGCGTCGTTCATAAGCGCGGCGACGAGCGCGGTTTTTTGTTTCATGCCCTTGCTCATGCGCTTCAAGTTCGCGCGCGGATCGAGCTGTAACCGTTCTATCAGCGCGTTGGCGTACGACATATCCGTAAGCCCTAAAAATTCCGCTTGACATTTCAGAAAATCGATGCCCGTTTTCAGGTCGGGAAAGGCAATCTCCCCCGGCACGTAGCCGATTTTTTTCACGATTTCGCTGGAATGCTCCCACGAGGAAAGCCCCTCGACGAAAACGCTGCCCGAAGTCGGCTTCAAAAAGCCCATAATATGCCGTATCGTCGTCGTTTTGCCGCTACCGTTCGTTCCGACGTAGCCGAGCATTTCTCCTTCGCGAATTGCCAAATTCAGCCCGAATACGCCGCGGTTCGCTCCGTAGTCCTTCGTCAGATTCTTCGTTTCGATAATATTCACGATAACGCACCTCCGAAATCTTTGTCCTCTTTATAAAACTTCATGAAATAATCTTCCAGCGTTTCTCTGCGATTGCTGAAAGTCGATACGGGCAGGGAAGAAAGCAACGCTATCAAGCCGTTCAAATCGTCGTCCTCGACGGAAAGGTACACCGCGCTTTCCGCTTCGCGCAACAATAGAAGGGAGGGGAGCGTTTTGCTCCGTTTCAAGAATTCCGCCGTAGCCGCCGCGTTTTCGAATGTCACCGTATAATACTTTCGCGAAGCGTGCTTCAATTCGTTCGCGACGAATTGCGAAACGATCTTTCCGTCCTTGATGATGGCGATCCGATCGCACGTGGAATCGATTTCCGAAAAGATGTGGCTCGAAAGCAGTATCGTTTTTCCGCGCGATTTTTCTTCGTGGATAAATCGAATAAAATTCTCCTGCATGACGGGATCCAAACCGCTTGTCGGTTCGTCCAAAATCAACACGTCGGGATCGGACATGAACGCCGTCACGACGGCGAGTTTTCGCTTTACGCCGAGGCTCATGCGTTTGGTTTCGCCCGAAAGCACGTTGTCCTCCAACTCGAACAAGCGCAACATTTCCTGCAAGCGCGTTTCGTTGCGTATGCCTTGCATATTCTGCCGCATACGGATAAATTCCCACCCCGTCAAGCCGGCAGGCAACGCGATTTCGCCGGGGATATATCCCACCCGACGCAAAACCTTGTCGTACCGCTCGAACGTTTCTTCGCCGAATATCCGCGTACTGCCTTTGTCGGGCTTGGAAAAGCCCATCAAATGCCGAATCGTGGTCGATTTTCCTGCGCCGTTCGGACCTAAAAAGCCGAACACTTCGCCGCGCCGTACGTATAAGCTAACGTCGAATACGCCTCTGCCGAAACCGTAGTCTTTCGTCAAATTTTCCACTTCGATTACGCGTTCTTCCGCTTCGGGCTTGTTACAATCTTTTTGCATTTTTAACACTCCTTTTTCATAAACGCCGTTGACATTTTCATTTGAGAATATTATAATAAACGAAAAGGGCGATGAGAAGCACAAAAATAAAATCCGCGTGCAAATATTTACAACGCGCGCAAAAGTGTTAAAAAACAAAGGGGACGCATGCCTATGAAATCGAAAAATCTCAATAATTCTTCCAAAAAGACCAAGCGCGCGATAAAGCGCGTATTTGCGGAAATGCTTTCCGAAAAGAAAGATTTAGGGCGTATTTCCGTCAGCGAACTTTGCCAACGCGCGGAAATCAGCCGCGGCACGTTCTACGCGCACTACGACGATATTTACGGCGTGGCGGAGGAATACGAAAACGAGCTTATCGACGCGTTTTTCGACAACGTGCGGTTGGTGCAATCGCAAAACATACTGCAATTTATCGATTCGATTTTCGAGTATATACGGCAAAACGACGAAAACTATTGCGCGATATGCAAATCCAACGATTTTATTTTTGCGGCGAAAAAGCTGACGGCGATCGCTTCGGGCAAGCTGTTGGAGCTTTGCTTAAACGACAGCCGCATAAAAAATCGCGCGTACGTAGATTTTGAGATACAAATTTTCTTGGACGGGCTTTTTTGCGAATACGTAAAATACTGTCGCGGCTATTCGGAGAAAACGCTGGACGACCTATACGCCTACACGAAATTCTGGGTGTCGAACTTTCTCGCCGTCCGCACCGCTTCGTAACCGTTTTTTGCATACCGTAATAAGCAAGCTATGCTTGCGCTACAACGCCGTCGGGCGTTCGAGCGGCGACAGCCGCTTTTTTTCTTTTTTTTGCCTGTCGTTACGAGGAGCAAAGCGACGCGGTAATCTCGCGGCAAGCCTGCGGATTGCCGCGAAAAACAGGTTCGGGGTACTTGCTCGCGTTTCCGCCTGACGGCGGAGATTGCCGCAGTCGCGCGTTCCGCGCTCCTTCGCAATGACGAAGTCCGTTTCCGCCTGACGGCGGAGATTGCCGCAGTCGCGCGTTCCGCGCTCCTTCGCA
>CAYWML010000006.1:32665-33279 GCA_964459515.1 uncultured Clostridia bacterium
ATGACGGGGCGGCACTTTTATAAAGCGAAAAAAATTTTTGAAAACTTTGTTTAATCGGCTGACGAATCGGTTACATATAACGTGTAAAGAAAAGCAGCGCCGCCGAGCGGCGGCAAAAAGGAGTGTTATTATGGCAGGTAAAGTAATTGGTATCGACCTCGGTACGACAAATTCTTGCGTAGCGGTTATGGAAGGCGGCGAGCCCGTCGTTATTGCAAACGCGGAGGGTTCGAGAACGACGCCGTCCGTTGTATCTTTCCAAAAGGACGGTTCTCGCGTGGTCGGGCAAGCGGCTAAGCGGCAGGCGGTGGCAAACCCCGATAAGACGATCATTTCCATTAAACGCCACATGGGTTCGGATTATAAAGTAAACGTAGACGAAAAAGGCTATTCGCCGCAGGAAATTTCCGCGATGATCCTCGGAAAACTGAAAGCGGACGCGGAGGCGTATCTCGGACAGAAAGTGACGGAGGCGGTTATCACCTGCCCTGCGTACTTTTCCGACAGCCAACGTCAAGCGACGAAAGACGCAGGCAAGATTGCAGGGCTTAACGTTTTGCGTATCATCAACGAGCCTACGGCGGCGGCTCTTGCGTACGGCTTGGATAAAGACA